>NZ_MKJW01000110.1:0-25159 GCF_001942375.1 Kocuria sp. CNJ-770 | reverse complement strand
CCCGTCCGGCTCCGCCCCTGATCAGGAGCAGCCCTCCGCCGAGCAGGAGCCCTCCGCCCAGGCGTCCGACGCCTCCGGCGAGGGCTACGAGGGGTCGACGACCGGCACGCAGGAGAAGGCGCCGTCCCGCGACGAGGCCCTGGTGGAGACCGAGGAGCCCGTCATGGCGGACACCTCGGACGGGACGCAGCAGGACGACGCCGAGCGCGACGGTGCCCGCACCGAGAACGCCGGTGCGACGCCCGAGACCCCGACCGGCGACAACGCCGCCTACGTCACCCCGCTGGTGCGCAAGCTCGCCAAGAAGGAGGGCGTCGACCTGTCCACGCTCACCGGCACCGGCGTGGGCGGCCGCATCCGCAAGCAGGACGTACTGGCCGCCGCGGAGCAGCAGAAGAGCACGGCGGCCCCGGCCGCCGAGGCCCCGGCCGAGCAGCCCGCCGCCGCGGAGCCGCAGAAGGCTCCCGAGGCCGCGCCGGCCCCGGACGCCAAGCGCGGCACCACGGAGAAGGCCCCGCGCATCCGGATGACGATCGCCCAGCGCATGCGCGAGTCCCTGCAGGAGTCGGCCCAGCTGACCCAGGTGACCGAGGTCGACATGACCCGGGTGGCCGTGCTGCGCAACAAGGCCAAGGCGAAGTTCCAGGAGCGGGAGGGCGCCAAGCTCACCTTCCTGCCCTTCTTCGCCAAGGCCGTGGCCGAGGCGCTGCAGGCGCACCCCAAGCTCAACGCCACGTTCCGGGAGGCCGAGAAGGAGATCGTCTACAACGGCTCCGAGAACATCGCCATCGCGGTGGACACTCCCCGGGGCCTGCTGGTCCCGGTGATCAAGGACGCCGGGGACCTCAACCTGGGCGGGCTGGCCAAGCAGATCGCCGACCTCGGCTCCCGGGCCAAGGACGGCAGGATCGCCCCGGACGACCTCACCGGCGGCACCTTCACGATCACGAACATCGGTTCCTTCGGGGCGCTGTTCGACACCCCGATCATCAACCAGCCGCAGGTGGCCATCCTCGGCACGGGGTCGATCGTGAAGCGCCCGATGGTCGTGGCCGACGCCGACGGCAACGACACGATCGCGATCCGGCAGATGTGCTACCTGTCGCTGACCTACGACCACCGTCTGGTCGACGGCGCGGACGCCGGCCGGTTCCTGCAGGCGCTGAAGGCGCGCCTGGAGGAGGGTCGTTTCGAGTCCGAGGTCGGTCTCTGACCGGTCCCGCGGCCCGGCCCGGCGGGGTCTGAGCACCCGCCGGTGACACCCCGGCATCCAGGGGGCGTGTTCCTGATCACAGGGGGCACGCCCCCTCGTCGTGCCCCGGGAACGCTCGACCAGGCTTGGATCCATGACCCTCCTGAACGGACTTCTCGTCCTCCTGCACTTCGTCGGCGCCGCGATCATCGTGGGCACCCGGGTCTGCACGATCAAGCGTTCCACGGTCTCCCCGGATCAGTTCCACGCCTCCCTGCTCAGCCTGGTCACCGGGCTGCTGCTCGTGGCGATCCACGAGATGGGCGACGTCAACCACGTCAAGATCGCGGTCAAGCTGCTCGTGGCCCTGGCCGTGGCGGCGGCCGCGTTCGTGGGACAGCGGCGCACCGGGCGCGGCGAGCCGGTCTCGACCGGCCTGGCCCACGCGGTGGGCGGCCTGGCCCTCATCAACATGGCGGTCGCGACCCTCTGGTGAGAGCCGCCCCGCACGACCCTTCCCCCGGTGCCGCCGTTCAGCGCCGGGGGCTCCGCGTTGCCGCATCCATTCCCGCCGGGCGGTCCCGGCGGGGCTCCACGGAGGCCAGGCGCCATCCCTCCTCGCCGCGAACCAGGACGACGGCCACGGTCTGCACCCACCCCTCGCCCGCCGGCAGCACCGACGCGTCCCGGCCGGGATCGCCCCGGTAGCCCTCGACCCGCACCTCGGCCTCGAGCGTGACACCGCCCGGCGCGGTGGGCCCCGACCGCGGGGCGGCGCCCCGGATCCGCCCGGCCTCCAGCACGAGATCGGCGAACACCCGGTCCCCGGACGCGGCGGCCCGCGCGATGGTGGCGCGGTCGTCCGCCGCGGCCTCCGCCCCGGGGACGTAGACCCGGTCGAGCAGCCGGGTGTCCCCGGTCCGCAGGGCCTCGCCGCGCCGGGCGACGAGCCGGCGCAGGGCCTCCTGCGGTTCTCCCGGCTCGATCCGGTCCCCGGCGACCGGGGCGGCCGATGTCGGGGCGACCGGACCCAGGTGATGCGGATCCAGGAGGGCGGCCTCGGGAGCTCCTGCCGCCCCGCTCGGGGCGACGGGCGGGTCCGGCGGCCCCGGGTCCGGGTGCGGCAGCAGCAACGCGGTGCCGGCGGTCAGCACGAGCGCGGCTGCGAGGGCGGGCAGCGCCGTGCGCCGGCGGGAGGACGGGACGGCCGACGTGCCGTGCGCCGTCGGGCGGGAGAACCGGACGGCCGACGTGCCGTGCGCCGTCGGGTTGGAGGACCGGACGGCCGCGGGGCCGCGCGCGGCCCCGCGGGTTCGTGGTCCCGCCGCGGCCGGGGCCGCCGGGACCGGGAGGACCTCGAGCCCGGCGGCCAGCTCCGCGGCGGTAGGGCGGTCGGCCGGGTTCTCCGCCAGCGCGGTCTCCACCGCCCGGCGGAGCGGGTGCGGGACGTCCGGGCGCAGCCGTGCCAGGGGGGCCCGGTGCCGGTCGGCGGCCGGGGCCCGCCCCGTGAGCACGGTCCAGCAGACGACACCGAGGGCCCGTACGTCCTCCGGCGGGCTCCCGTGCCCGGGTCCCGGCCGTACTGCCGCCACGTCCGGGCCGCCGTCCGCCCCGCTGCCGGGCCGACTGCCTGCCCGGCTGCCGGGCTCCCACCCGGTCCCGCCATCGGCGCCGCTCGCCGACCCCCTGCCGGTTCCGGGCGGCGGCCCGTCAGGGACCTCCCGCCCGGCCCCGGCACCGTCCTCGGGCTGGGCCACGGTTGCGGTCCGGGCGGTGCGGAAGAGGATCTGCCGGGCGGTGAGCTCCCCGTGGCACCGGCCCAGGCCGTGCAGCACCGCCAGCCCCGCCGCGGCGTCGCGCAGCACCGCGGCCACCTCGTCCGCGGCCAGCGGCCCGCGCTCGGCCAGCCGCTCCGCCAGGGAGCCGCCCGGCAGGTACTCCTCGACGAGGCCCGCGGGCTCTGCGGCGGGTCCGAGCAGCCCGCGCACGGCCACCAGGTGGGGGTCCTCCCGGCCGGCCAGGTCGGCGGCGAGCGCCAGCAGGGCGCGGCGGGAGGCGCTACGCTCCGGCCCCTCCGCACCCGCGCAGAGCCGCAGGACGAAGAGCTCCCCGGAACGGGTCTCGCGCACGAGCCAGGAGCCGTCGCCGAGCCGCCGGACCGGCTCGAGCCCGTCGTCCGGCGGCAGCCGCGGGAGCGGTTCCGCCGCCGGGTGCGGCCGGGGACCGCGGGCGTCGTCGCGCACGGCCGCCGCGAGCCGGTCCCGCGCGGAGGCGGGGACCGGCCGGGACCCGGGGTGCCGGCCGCCGGATGCGGGGTTGCGGTCGTCCATGCGCCCAGCATGCCCGGTCGGGGGCCGGCGCCGTCCGCGCCGTCCACAGCCCGGGCCCGGGGCGGGTGTCGCCGCCGCGCGATAGGCTGGGGGCCATGTCCCTCTCCTTCGAACGGCTCGGCTTCGCCCCCCACCTCGTGGACTACCGCGCGGCGCTGGAGCTGCAGAAGAACGTGCACCGCGAGGTCGTCGCCGGTGAGCGGGCCAACACCGTGCTGCTGCTGGAGCACCCGCCCGTCTACACGGCCGGCCGGCGCACCGAGGCGCACGAGTACCCCTACGACGGCACCGAGGTCGTGGAGATCGGGCGCGGGGGCAAGCTCACCTACCACGGGCCCGGGATGCTCGTGGGCTACCCGATCGTGCGCCTGACCACGCCCATCGACGTCGTGCGCTTCGTGCGCCTGCTGGAGGAGATCATCCTGGCGGTGGTCGCGGACTTCGGGGTGCCGGCGACCACCGTGGCCGGCCGTTCGGGGGCGTGGGTGCTCGCGGACGAGCACGGCCCCGACCGCAAGATCGCGGCGATCGGCGTGCAGGTGTCGAAGCGGGCGACCATGCACGGCTTCGCCCTGAACTGCTCCAACGACCTGCGACCGTTCGGCAAGATCATCCCCTGCGGCATCACCGACGCCTCCGTCACGAGCCTGTCCCAGGAGACCGGGCGGCTCGTGACCCCGGAGACGGTGGTGGCGCGCATGGAGCAGGAAATATCCGCCCGCCAGGACGAGTTGTGCGAACAGTTCGACCCGTCCGGGCTCCCGGGGCCGCTGCCCTGGCCGACCACCGTCAGCTGATCCGCGCCGCCCCGGAACCACCGGGACCGTGAGCGCACCACCGTCGACATCTCGACAAGGAGACCGACCATGACCGTTGCCCCCGAGGGCCGCCGCCTGCTGCGCGTCGAGGCGCGCAACGCCGAGACACCCATCGAGAAGAAGCCGTCCTGGCTGAAGAACACCGCCCGCATGGGCCCGGAGTTCCAGGAGCTGAAGTCGCTGGCGCGCGGCAAGGGCCTGCACACGGTGTGCGAGGAGGCCGGCTGTCCCAACATCTACGAGTGCTGGGAGGACCGGGAGGCGACGTTCCTGATCGGCGGGTCCAAGTGCACCCGGCGCTGCGACTTCTGCGACATCGCCACCGGCAAGCCGGACCTGCTGGACGTCACCGAGCCGCGCAAGGTCGCCGAGTCCGTCCAGGAGCTGGGCCTGCGCTACGCCACCGTGACGGGCGTGGCCCGCGACGACCTCGACGACGGCGGGGCGTGGCTCTACGCCGAGACCATCCGGGCGATCCACACGCTCAACCCGAACACCGGGGTGGAGATCCTGATCCCGGACTTCCAGGGCAAGCCGGACCGGCTGCAGCAGGTCATCGACGCCGAGCCGGAGGTCTTCGCGCACAACGTGGAGACGGTCCCCCGCATCTTCCGCCAGATCCGCCCGGCGTTCACCTACGAGCGCTCCCTCGACGTGATCACCCAGGGCAAGGAGGCCGGGATGATCACGAAGTCGAACCTGATCCTCGGCATGGGCGAGACCAACGAGGAGATCCACGAGGCCCTGTGCGACCTCCACGACGCCGGGTGCGACATCATCACGCTCACCCAGTACCTGCGCCCTTCCCCCCTCTTCCACCCCATCGACCGGTGGGTGAAGCCGGAGGAGTTCGTGGAGCTCTCCCGGATGGCCGAGGAGATCGGCTTCCTGGGCGTCATGGCGGGGCCGATGGTCCGGTCCTCGTACCGTGCCGGGCGGCTGTGGGCCCGGGCGATGGAGAAGTCCGGCCGCGAGATCCCTGCCCACCTGGCGCACATCGAGGACGAGGGCTCCGCCTCCCAGGAGGCGTCCTCCCTGGTGCAGCGCCTGGGCTGAGCCGGGTCAGGTCACGGCACCTCCCACCCGCTAAACTGGAGGACGGACCACTGCGGGCGCTCCGGCGCCCGCCGTGGTCCCCGAACCACTGCCACCGCACCACAGGACGAGGTCTCACCGTGTCACCTTCCCACGCCAAGTCGCGCCCCGCGTCGCGATCCACCTCCTCCGGGAAGCCCACGGGGAAGCCGAGCGGGAAGCCGACCCGGGCGCAGAGGCGCGAGGCGAAGAAGCAGCGGAAGGCGGCCAAGGGCCCCGGCTTCCTCGGGCAGATCAAGCAGGTCTTCAAGATGACCCGCGAGGTCGAGCCCAACGTGGGCTGGTGGATGCTGCTGATCGGGCTCGGCGTGCTCCTGGTCTTCCTGCTCGTCGGCGCCCTGCTCGGCAACTGGATCACCGGGCTGCTCATCGGCCTGCCGTTCGCGCTGCTCTCCGCCTCGTTCTACCTGTCCCGGCGGGCCGAGCGCGCCGCGTTCGCCCGGATCGAGGACCAGCCCGGGGCCGCAGGGGCGGCCCTGTCCGCCCTGCGCCGCGGCTGGATCGTGGAGGAGCAGCCGGCCGCGATGGACCCGCGCACCCGCGACCTCGTCTTCCGCGCCATCGGCCGTCCCGGCGTGGTCCTCGTGACCGAGGGCCCCGCCGGCCGGGTCGACAAGATCGTCTCGAAGGAGCGCCGCCGGATCGGCCCCGTGATCCAGAACGTGCCGATCCACGTCATCAAGACCGGCAAGGGCGAGGGCCAGGTGCCCCTGCGCGAGCTGTCCAAGCAGATGAAGAAGCTCGACAAGAAGCTCACCCAGCAGGAGGTGCAGACGGTGCACAAGCGGATCAGCACGCTCGGCAACCGCCTGCCGATCCCCAAGGGCGTCGACCCGATGCGCGCCCGCCCGGACCGCAAGGCCATGCGCGGCCGCTGAGCGGCCCGACGACGGAGCCCCCGCCTTCCCACGGAAGGCGGGGGCTCCGTCGTCGGGGCGGCACCGCTCAGCGGGTGCGGACGAGGATCGTGTCCGCGGCCCGGTCGTGCAGGCCTCGCTGGTCCGGGTCGAAGACCACGGGCGGGATCAGCAGGCACAGCAGCAGCGAGCGCACCACGGCCCGGGCGAACCCGGCCGGGCGCCCGTCCAGCGTCTGCACCTGCAGGCCCGTCACCCAGTGCCCCGGGGTGTGCCCGGTGGCTCCGACCAGCAGCACGTTGAGCAGGAGCAGGAGGGCGAGGGTCACGAGCCCGTGCCGGTTCCACTGCGGGGCCAGCCACGCGGCGAGCGCCCAGCACAGGTACCAGTCCAGGGCCAGGGCCACGAGCCGCCGCCCGAGCCGGCCCACCGAGCCCGGCCCGGCCGCCGGGCGCCCCAGGCGCTGCCCCGGGTACTGCCGGGGGCCGGTCCCCGGGCCCTCGAGCCAGGAGCCGACGTCACGTCTGTCGATCATCCCCCCAGGGTATCGGGACGATCTCGCCTAGACTGACGCCAGACCGTGGCTCTCCCGGGCCGTGCCGTGTAACACCGAGGAAACACCCGGGACACGGAGCCTTAATGCCGGGTCCGTAGCGTTGACCCCGGAAAAGGACGCCGCACGAACGTCTCGGCACGGCGGTCCAGCCCATCTGAGAAGGGAAACAGCACATGTTCCAGACACCCGAGGAAGTCCTGGCGTACATCAAGGACGAGGAGATCGTCTTCGTCGACGTCCGGTTCACGGACATGCCCGGCGTGCAGCAGCACTTCAACCTCCCGGCCAAGTCGGTGGACGACGACTTCTTCGTGCACGGACAGCTGTTCGACGGCTCCTCCATCCGTGGCTTCCAGGGCATCGCCGAGTCGGACATGCAGCTGATCCCGGACCCGACCTCCGCGTTCGTGGACCCCTTCCGCGTGGAGAAGACCCTCGTGGTGACCTGCTCGATCGTGAACCCGCGCACCGGTGAGCCCTACCACCGCGACCCCCGCGGCGTCGCCGAGCGCGCCGAGGCCTACATGGCGTCCACCGGCATCGCCGACATCGCCAACTTCGCCTCCGAGGCCGAGTTCTTCATCTTCGAGGACGTCCGCTACGACGTCCAGCCGCAGGGCTCCTTCTACGCCATCGACTCCGACGAGGCCGCGTGGAACACCGGCCGCAAGGAGGAGGGCGGGAACCTGGGCAACAAGACCGCCACCAAGGGCGGCTACTTCCCGGTCTCCCCCGTGGACAAGCAGGCCGACCTGCGCGACGCGATGTGCGTGGCCCTGGACGAGGTGGGCCTCGAGGTCGAGCGCTCCCACCACGAGGTGGGCGGTCCCGGCCAGGCGGAGATCAACTACCGGTTCAACACCCTCACCAAGGCCGCCGACGACCTGCAGAAGTTCAAGTACGTCATCAAGAACACCGCGGACGCCTTCGGCAAGTCGGCCACGTTCATGCCCAAGCCGGTCTTCAACGACAACGGCTCCGGCATGCACTGCCACCAGTCGCTGTGGAAGGGCGGCGAGCCCCTCTTCTACGACGAGAAGGGCTATGCGGGCCTGTCCGACCTGGCCCGCTGGTACATCGGCGGTCTGCTCGAGCACTCCTCCGCCGTGCTCGCGTTCACCAACCCGACCGTGAACTCCTACCGCCGCCTGGTCAAGGGCTTCGAGGCCCCGGTCAACATGGTGTACTCGCAGGGCAACCGCTCCGCCGGCATCCGCATACCGATCACGGGCACCAACCCGAAGGCCAAGCGCCTCGAGTTCCGCGCCCCGGACCCCTCGTGCAACCCGTACCTGGCGTTCGCCGCCCAGCTGATGGCGGGCCTGGACGGGATCCGCAACCGCATCGAGCCGGCCGACCCGATCGACAAGGACCTCTACGAGCTGCCCGCCGAGGAGGCCAAGGACATCAAGAAGGCCCCGGCCTCCCTGGAGGAGGCGCTGCTGGCCCTGGAGGAGGACCACGAGTTCCTGCTGGCCGGGGACGTCTTCACCGAGGACACCGTCCGGTCCTGGATCGAGTACAAGCGCGAGTTCGAGCTCAAGCCGCTCTCCGTGGTCCCGCACCCGCTGGAGTTCTCCCTGTACTACGGCGTCTGACTCCCGCGGCCCCCGAGTCGCCGGCGCAGGCCCACGGGAACGGCCCCGGACCCCTCGAAGGGGTCCGGGGCCGTTTCCGTGGGCGGGCTCCCGCGCGCGGGATGGTCAGTGCCCGTAGAAGATCCGCTCGAACACGGCGCGGGCCTTGCGGGTGGTCCGCAGGTAGTCCTCCTCCAGGAGGCGGGCGCCACCATGGCCGTATCCGCACCAGCGGGCCACCGCCTCGAGGTCCGCACGCTTCGAGGGCAGGGCGTCGGAGCGGCGCCCCGTGCGCAGCACGTTGCCGTTGCGCACCGCGGTGGCCAGGCGCCAGGCGGCGGCCAGGGCCGCGGCGTCCTCGGGAAGGACCAGCCCGTCCTCCTCCGCGGCGCGCAGGGCGCGCAGCGTGCTGGTGGTCCGCAGCCCGGGGACCCGGTGCGCGTGCTGCAGCTGCAGGGTCTGCACGAGCCACTCCACGTCCGAGAGCCCGCCCCGGCCCAGCTTCACGTGCCGGGACGGGTCCGCCCCGCGCGGCAGGCGCTCGTTCTCGACCCGCGCCTTCATCCGGCGGACCTCCAGCAGCTGCGCCTCAGTGAACTCGGCCGGATAGCGGCGGGGGTCGATCACCCGGCGGAACGCCTCGGCCAGGTCGTCGCTGCCGGCCACGGGCAGCGCCCGGGTGAGGGCCTGGAACTCCCACGTCTGGGCCCACCGGGCGTAGTACTCCGCGTAGGAGTCGACGGAGCGCACCATGGGCCCCTGCTTGCCCTCGGGGCGCAGGTCGTTGTCGATCTCCAGCACCCGCTCCGCTACGATGGGCGGGCTGCACGGCGCCTTGAGCAGCTGCACCATCCGCTGCAGCAGGGTCTCGGCCTGCTCCCGGGCGGCGGCCGGGTCCGCGTCCCCCACGGGACCGTAGACGTACATGACGTCGGCGTCCGAGCCATAGCCGATCTCCCGCCCGCCCTGCCGCCCCATCGCGACGACCAGCACCTCGGCGACGCGGCCGGAGCGGTCGTAGACCTCGCGCTCCGCGGCGTGCAGGGCGCCCAGGATGCAGGCGCGGTCGATGTCGGACAGCGCCTCGGCGACCCGCTCGACGTCGAGCAGCCCGGACGTGTCCGCGAGCGCCACGCGCAGCTCCTCGCGGCGGCGGATCAGCCGGATCATCCGCATCGCCTCGCCCGAGTCGGGGTGCCGGGCCATCTGCGAGCGGATCTCGGTCCACAGGGTCTCGAAGGGGACGGGGCAGAGGTCGTCGTCCTGGCCGAGCCAGGCGGTCGCCTCCGGGGAGTTCTCCAGCAGGTCGGTGACGTAGCGGGAGCTGGACAGGATCTGGCACAGCCGCTCGGCCGCCGCGTTGGAGTCGCGCAGCAGCCGCAGGAACCAGGGGGTGGTGCCCAGGGACTCCGAGAGCCGCCGGAAGCCCAGCAGCCCGGCGTCGGCGTCCACCCCGTCGGCCAGCCAGGACAGGAGCACGGGCAGCAGGGTTCGCAGGATCTCGGCCCGCCGGCTCACCCCGCGGGTGAGGGCCTCGATGTGCCGCACGGCCACCTTCGGGTCCCGGTAGCCCAGGGCGGCCAGCCGGTCCCGCACCGACTCCGGGGAGAGGCTGGTGTCGCTCTCGGGCAGGTGGGCCAGCGCGGCCAGCAGCGGCCGGTAGAAGATCCGCTCGTGCATCCCGCGCACGTTGCGCTTGACCCTGCGCCACTCCTCGAGCAGCGACTCCGCCGAGGGCCGGGCGGTGTCCGCGGCGCCCCGCAGGGACCGGGCCACGGTCACCAGCTCCCGCTCGGCGCGCGGCATGAGGTGGGTGCGGCGCATGCGGTAGAGCTGGATCCGGTGCTCCAGCAGGCGCAGCCACCGGTAGTGCGCGGCGAACTGCTCGCTGTCGCGGCGGCCGATGTAGCCGCCCTCGGACAGCGCGCGCAGCGAGTCGGTGGTGGCCTGGGTGCGGACCCGCTCGTCCGTGCGCCCGTGCACGAGCTGCAGCAGCTGGACGGTGAACTCGACGTCGCGCAGACCGCCGGGGCCCAGCTTGATCTGCCGCTCGGCCTCGGCGTCGGGGATGTTGTCGGTGACCCGGCGCCGCATGGCCTGCACGGACTCCACGAAGCCCTCGCGCGCGGCGCTGCGCCAGACGTGCGGCTCGATCGCCTCCCGGTAGGCCTGGCCCAGCTGCGGGTCCCCCGCGATGGGGCGGGCCTTGAGCAGGGCCTGGAACTCCCAGGACTCCGCCCAGCGCTCGTAGTAGCGCACGTGGGACTCCAGGGTGCGCACCAGCGGCCCGTCCTTGCCCTCGGGGCGCAGGTTGGCGTCCACCTCCCACAGCGGCGGTTCTCCCGCGCGCGCCATGATCGCCCGGGCGGTGCCCGTGGCGAGGGCGGTGGCGATGCTCGTCGCCTCCGTGCTGTCGGGCCCGTCCTCCTCGGGCCCGGCGTCCACGGCCATGACGTGGACCACGTCGACGTCGGAGATGTAGTTGAGCTCCCGTGCCCCGCACTTGCCCATCCCGATCACGGCCAGCCGCACCCGGTCCACGAGCTCGGGGGCCCAGGTCCGTGCCGCCTCGGCCCGGGAGACGGCCAGGGCCGCCTCGAGCGCGGCGGCGGCGAGGTCGGCCAGCTGCCGGCCCACCGCCGGCATGTGGTCGGCCGGATAGAGGGCCCCGACGTCGCGGATCGCGATGCGGGTCAGCTCCCTGCGGTAGGCGACGCGCAGGGCGGTGTAGGCGTCGTCGCCGGTGTCCCCGGCCACCGGGGTCCGGGCCGCGGGGTCGGCGCCCACCGCGCGCAGCAGCGCGGTGCGGAACTGCTCCGCGGGGATCTCCTCCGGCTCGGCGGCGGCCGGCTCCGCGAGCAGGTCGAGGTGCTCGGGCCGGCGCAGCAGGAACTCGCCCAGCGCCTCGGAGGCCCCCAGCAGCCGGAACAGGGTCTCGGAGGCCTCCGGGCCGGCGTTGATCCGCTCGGCCAGCTGGGGGGAGCCCTCCAGCAGGCGGACCGTCAGCTGCAGGGCGACGTCGGGCGAGGCGGCCAGCGCCAGGCCCTCCAGCAGCCGGTCCTGGTCCACCGGGGCGAGCTCCGGGAACCCCAGCCAGCGCTGGGCGTTGGCCGTGTCCGCGAAGCCGAGCTTGATGAGCCGGCCGGAGGCGACGGGGTCCGTGGCGGAGGCGGACTGGGGAGGATGGGTCATGGCGCGCTCCGTCCCGGGCTCAGAGGATGCCGAGGTTGTTCTTGAGCTCGAAGGGGGTGACCACGCGACGGTAGTCGTTCCAGTCCCGGCGCTTGTTGCGCAGGAAGTAGTCGTAGACCTGCTCCCCGAGCAGCTCGGCCATGAACTCCGACTCCTCCGTCTCCCGGATGGCGTCGTAGAGGCTCGAGGGCAGCGGGTTGTGCCCCAGGGCGCGGCGCTCGGCGGAGCTCATCGCGGCGACGTCGTCCAGCTCCACGGGCGGGAGGTCGTACTCGTTCTCGATGCCCTGCAGTCCCGCCGCGAGCAGCGCGGCGTAGGACAGGTACGGGTTGGTCGCGGAGTCGATGCCGCGGTACTCGATCCGCGCGGCCTGCACCTTGTCCGGCTTGGACAGCGGCACCCGCACGAGGGCGGAGCGGTTGTTGTGCCCCCAGGAGAGGTAGGAGGGTGCCTCTCCCCCGCCCCAGAGCCGCTTGTAGGAGTTCACGAACTGGTTGGTCACCGAGGTGAACTCCGGGGCGTGCCGGAGGATGCCGGCGATGAAGTGCCGGGCCGTGCGGGAGAGCCGGAACTCGGAGCCGCCGTCGAAGAAGGCGTTGGTGTCCCCCTCGAAGAGGGAGAAGTGGGTGTGCATGCCCGAGCCGGGGTGCTCCGTGAAGGGCTTCGGCATGAAGGTGGCGTACAGCCCCTGGGCCAGCGCCACCTCCTTGATCACGGTGCGGAACGTCATGATGTTGTCGGCCGTCTGCAGGGCGTCGGCGTAGCGCAGGTCGATCTCGTTCTGCCCCGGGCCGGCCTCGTGGTGGGAGAACTCCACGGAGATCCCCACGGCCTCGAGCATGTTGACGGCCTTGCGCCGGAAGTCCTGCACGACGCCGCCGGGCACGTGGTCGAAGTAGCCCTCGTGGTCGACCGGCACCGGCTGGCCCTCGGCGTCGAGGTCCGCGGACTTCAGCAGGTAGAACTCGATCTCCGGGGCGGTGTAGCAGGTGAAGCCCATGTCGGAGGCCTTCTCCAGGACCCGCTTGAGCACCCCTCGCGGGTCCGAGGAGGCGGGCTCCCCGTCCGGGGTGAGGATGTTGCAGAACATCCGCGCGGTGGGCTCGGTCTCCCCGCGCCAGGGCAGGATCTGGAACGTGGAGGGGTCGGGCTGCAGGAGCATGTCCGCTTCGGAGACGCGGGAGAGGCCCTCGATCGAGGACCCGTCGAAGCCGAGCCCCTCCTCGAAGGCGGCCTCCACCTCGGCCGGGGCCAGCGCCACCGACTTGAGGCTGCCGACCACGTCCGTGAACCACATCCGCACGAAGCGCACGTCCCGCTCCTCGATGGTCCTGAGGACGAACTCCTGCTGACGGTCCATGGCTGTGTTCCTCGTCTTCCTGCCCGCGGCCGGGGCCGCGGGCGTGTGCCGTGCCGACACGGGCACGCCTGCTGTCCAGGCCACTCTAACGCGCCCGCCCGGGCCCTCCGCCGGGCGCGCGGAGCCCGCCGGTTAGGCTGGGGCCATGACCCAGGAGACCACCCGCCCGGAGCCGGGCGCGCTCGACGTGCGCCGGGTGCGCACCCACCACCTGCGCGAGGCCAAGCGCCGCGGCGAGAAGTTCACCATGCTCACGAGTTACGACGCGCTCACGGCGGCGATCTTCGACGCCGCCGGCGTCGACACGCTGCTCGTCGGGGACTCCGCGGGCAACAACGTCCTGGGCTACGCCACCACCCTGCCGGTGACCGTGGACGAGCTGCTGCCGCTGTGCCGTGCCGTGTCCGGTGCCGCCGAGCGCGCGTTCGTCGTCGCCGACCTGCCCTTCGGGTCCTACGAGGCCTCCCCGGAACAGGCGGTGACCACCGCGGTGCGCTTCCTCAAGGAGGGCGGGGCGCACGCGGTGAAGCTGGAGGGCGGGGCCTGGTTCGCCCCGCACGTGCGGGCCATGGTCCAGGCCGGGGTGCCGGTCGTGGCGCACCTGGGCTTCACGCCGCAGAGCGAGCACGCCCTGGGCGGCTACCGGGTGCAGGGCCGCGGCGACGCCGCGCAGGCCCTGGTCGAGGACGCCCGCGCCCTCGAGTCCGCCGGGGCCTTCTGCCTGGTCCTGGAGATGGTCCCGGCCGAGGCCGCCCGCGCCGTGGACGCCGCCGTGGACATCCCCACCGTGGGGATCGGCGCCGGGTCCGGGACCACCGGCCAGGTGCTGGTGTGGCAGGACATGCTGGGACTGCGCCCCGGACGGATGCCCCGTTTCGTGCAGCAGTACGCGGACCTCCACGGGGTGGTCACCGACGCCGTGGGCCGCTACGTCCGGGACGTGCGCACCGGGACCTTCCCCGGTCCCGAGCACAGCTTCTGAGCCGCGGCGCTCACCCCTCGTCGAAGGCGCGGTCCTCCTCGTCCCACTTCCGGGTGCGCTCCGCCGCGAGCTTCAGGGCGTTCTGCGCCTCCTGGCGCGTGGCGTAGGGACCGAGCAGCTTGCGATAGTCCGACTGCGGGCCCTCCTCGACCTCGTGGGTGTAGACGTTGAACCAGAACTCGCTCATGACCTCTCCTTCCCCGAGCCGCCGGGGCCACCTCGACCGGACCGGCCGGGCACCCGGCGCGTTAGGGTAGATCCTAGGCCCCGACGGGGCCGGCAGACCCGAAGAACCAGGAGGACCAGACCCCCGTGCTCTCGCACAACCTCACCGCTCCCGGCGGCACCGCCCCCGTCGGCGCCCTCGCTCCCGGGTCCCTGAGCCCCCGGCGTCCCGTCCCGGCGTCCATCCCGCGGCCCGAGTACGTCGGCCGGGCCGAGCCCGACGAGGGCCGGGGCGGGAACGTCTACCCGCCCGAGGAGGTCGAGCTGATCCGGGAGGCGGGCCGGATCGCGGCCCGCGCCCTGCAGGAGGCCGGCCGGGCCGCCGTGCCCGGCGCCACCACCGATGACCTGGACCGGATCGCCCACGAGTACCTGTGCGACCACGGCGCCTATCCGTCCTGCCTGGGCTACCGGGGTTTCCCGAAGTCCATCTGCACGTCCCTCAACGAGGTGATCTGCCACGGCATCCCCGACTCCACGGTGCTGGAGGAGGGCGACATCATCAATCTCGACGTCACGGCCTACAAGAACGGCTTCCACGGCGACACGAACCGGATGTTCCTGGTGGGCGAGGTCGACGAGCAGTCCCGCCTGCTCGTCGAGCGCACCGAGGAGGCGCTGACCCGGGCCGTCAACGCCGTCCGGCCCGGCCGCGAGATCAACGTCATCGGCCGGGTGATCGAGAAGTACGCCCGGCGCTTCGGCTACGGCGTGGTCCGCGACTTCACCGGCCACGGCGTGGGCCGGGAGTTCCACTCCGGGCTCATCGTCCCGCACTACGACGCCGCCCCGTCCTACGCCACCCTCATGGTGCCCGGCATGGTCTTCACGATCGAGCCCATGCTGACCCTCGGCACGATCCACTGGGAGCAGTGGGACGACGACTGGACGGTCACCACCAGGGACCGGATGCGCACCGCGCAGTTCGAGCACACGCTGGCCGTGACGGAGGACGGCGTGGACGTGCTGACCCTGCCGTAGACTGCGCACTGATCATCCGACCACGGCCCCGGGAGGACCGCCCCATGACCACACCAGATCGCACCGTCGCGGACGTCCCGCACCGGCGAGTCATCGGTATCGACTTCGGCGGCACCGGGACCAAGGGCGGCATCGTCGACCTGGACACCGGTGAGCTCGTCGGCGAGCGCTTCCGCATCCCCACCCCGCGGCCGGCCACGCCGGAGAAGGTGGCGGAGGTCGTGGAGCAGATCGTGGCGGAGCTGCAGTCCCGCCCCGAGGCCCCGGCGCCGGACTCGCCGGTGGGCATCGTCTTCCCGGCGATCATCAAGGACGGGGTGGCCCTGTCCGCGGCGAACATCGACAAGTCCTGGATCGGCACGGACGTGGACGCGCTGATGACGGAGCGGCTGGGGCGGCCGGTCGAGGCGCTCAACGACGCCGACGCCGCGGGCCTGGCCGAGGCGGTCTACGGGGCCGGGCGCGGGGTGAAGGGCCTGGTCATCGTGATCACCCTGGGCACCGGCATCGGCTCGGCCCTGATCCTCAACGGCAAGCTGGTGCCCAACGCCGAGCTCGGCCACCTGGAGATCGACGGCCACGACGCCGAGACGAAGGCCTCCGCGGCGGCGCGCGAGCGCGAGGACATGCCCTGGAAGAAGTGGGCGACCACGCGGCTGCAGCGCTACTTCAGCCACGTCGAGTTCCTGTTCACCCCGAGCCTGTTCGTCGTGGGCGGCGGGGTGTCGAAGAAGGCGGACAAGTTCCTGCCCTTCCTGGAGCTGCGCACGCCGGTGAAGGTCGCCGAGCTGCGCAACAACGCGGGCATCGTGGGGGCGGCCCTGTGGGCGGGCATCCCGCACACGCCCGAGAGCTGACCCCCCCCCACCAGTACCGCACCGGGAGAGAATCGTGAACAGGACCGAGGGAGAAGTCCGTCTGCCGAGCGTGGCCATCGGAGTGCCGACCTATCGGCGGCCGGAGGTGCTGCCCCGCCTGCTCCGAGAGCTGGGCGAACAGGCCGACGACCTCCTCGGGCGGACGGGGCGGCCCGCCGTGGCCGGGTCCGTGCGGATCGTCCTGGCCGACAACGACCCGGACCGCTCGGCGGAGACCACCGTGGCCGAGCTGGCGCGCTCCTGTGCGGAGGGCGGACCGGAGGTGCGGTACGTGAGCGAACCGGTTCCCGGCATCGCCGCGGTGCGCAACCGGCTGCTCGAGGACACGGCCGACGCGGACGTCCTGCTCAGCATCGACGACGACGAGCGTCCCCGACCGGGCTGGGCACGGCACCTGCTGGAGACCTGGAACCGGACGGGGGCGGCCTTCGTGGCCGGCAGGGTCGTCCCCGAGTACACCGGCGAGGTCGACCCGTGGCTGCTGGCCGGCCGGTTCTTCGTGCGCCGGCAGCTGCCCACGGGGACCACCGTCCCGTTCGCGGCCGGCGGGAACATGCTCCTCGACCTCGCCCAGGTCCGGGCCGCCGGGGTGCGCTACCGCGACGACTTCGGCCTCTCCGGGGGAGAGGACACCGTCTTCACCAAGGAGCTGCACGCCGCAGGCCGTTCCATCGTCTGGTGCAACGAGTCGGAGGCCGTGGACGTCGTGCCGGCCGAGCGTCAGACCCGCCGTTGGGTCCTGATCCGGGCCCTCAGTCACGGGAACTCCACGGTTTTGTCCGACACCGTACTGGCGCCCTCCCGTCGGCGCCGGGCGGTCCGCGCCCAGGCCGCCGTCGCGGGTCTGGTGCGACTGGGAGGCGGCGCCGGCCGGGCTCTCGGGGGCTTCGCGGGCCGGGCGCCCGTGCACCAGGCCCGCGGGCTGCGCACCGCGTGCCGCGGCGCGGGGATGCTGCTCGGGGCGGCCGGCTGGTCGTACGAGGAGTACGGGCGCGACGGCCGGCTCGCCCGCTTCCGGCCGGGGGCATGAGCTCCGTGCTCCGCACCGGCTCCCTTCGCGCCCGGACAGCGCGCGGCGTCCTGCGCCCGGCCGCACGGGTGCTCGGGACACCTGTGCGCGTGCGGACGGACGCGCCGCGGATCGCACTGACGTTCGACGACGGGCCGGTGCGCGGGGTCACCCCCGGCATCCTGGACGTGCTGCGCGACTTCGACGCCCGCGCCACCTTCTTCGTGCTCATGACCAGGGCCCGACCCGACCCCGGCCTTGTGCGGGAGCTGGGCGCGGCCGGCCACGAGGTCGGCCTGCACGGGGCCGACCACCGCTCCCTGCGCACGTTCACGCCCGGGGAGGTCCGCGACCGGACACGACGTGCCCGGGACGAGCTGGAGCAGATCACCGGAGCATCCGTGACCTGGTTCCGGCCGCCCTACGGCGAGCAGTCCCCGGCGAGGTGGGCGGCGGTGCGCAGCCTGGGCCTGGAGCCGGTGCTGTGGTCCGCCACCACTTGGGACTGGAAGGACGTCCCGCAGGCCCGCCGTGTCGAGAAGGCCATCGACGGCTGCTCCGCCGGGGCCATCCTGCTGGCCCACGACAACTTCGCCGACGAGGTCGACGGTGTCAGCGACGGGCCCCGGCCCGAGGTGGACAAGACGGACCTGCTCACCCGCGTGCTCTCCGGGCTGGCCGAGCGCGGGACGTCGGCCACGACGGTGTCCGAGCTACTCGGCACGGGCCGCTTCGAGCGACGCATCAGCTTCGCCGGCTGATCGACGGCAGAAAAAACCCGCCGGGGGCCGCGGCTTCCCCTCCGCAGCCCCCGGCGGGAGCTTGTTACGTTCCTTACTCTACGACCCTCCTCCGGCCTGCGGCAAGGGACACGCCGGGACGTGTCGCCGCGGTGCGGCGCTCACA
Organism: Kocuria sp. CNJ-770; assembly: GCF_001942375.1. Classification (NCBI taxonomy): domain Bacteria; kingdom Bacillati; phylum Actinomycetota; class Actinomycetes; order Micrococcales; family Micrococcaceae; genus Kocuria; species Kocuria sp. CNJ-770. Next base: position 7,201 of record NZ_MKJW01000110.1, on the reverse strand, counting down.
GCAGCCGGGGCTGGGACACGCCGTCGAGGCTGCGGGGCCGGGCCCGGCGGCCGGAACGCTTCTTCGCCCCGGCACCGGCGGGCTCCACCGCGGCGGGGATGGTCTGCTGGCCGGACTGCTCGGCCTGCTGCTGCCGCAGCAGGTCGATGGCCTCCTCGAAGTCGCCGAGGCCGTCGAAGGCCTGGTAGACGCTCGCGAAGCGGAGGTAGGCCACCACGTCCAGGCGGCGCAGCGGGGCCAGGATCGCCAGTCCCACCTCGTGGGCCTCGATCTCCGCGGCGCCCAGGGCACGGATCGTCTCCTCGACCTCCTGGGCGAGCATCGCGAGGTCGTCCTCGCTCACCGGCCGCCCCTGGCAGGCCTTGCGCACCCCGTTGACGATCTTCTGCCGGTCGAAGGGCTCGGTGACGCCCGAGCGCTTGATCACGGAGATCGTGGTCGTCTCGAGCGTGGTGAACCGGCGGCCGCACTCGGAGCACTGGCGGCGGCGGCGGATCGCCGTCCCGTCGTCCGTGGTGCGGCTGTCCACGACGCGGGAGTCGGTGTGGCGGCAGAACGGGCAGTGCACGGTCGGATCAGCCCCCGGTGCGGATCGTGATGGCCGCGCCGTGCGCGGGGAGGTCCTCGGAGTCGGCCAGCGCCACGATGTCCGCGCCGATCTCGGCGAGGGCCTCCCGGGAGTACTCCACGACCTGCACGGCCTTCAGGAAGGAGGTGGTGGACAGACCCTGCGCGTGCACGGCCGTGCCCCCGGTGGGGAGCACGTGGTTGGACCCGGCGGCGTAGTCGCCCAGCGGGACGGGACTGTACGGGCCCACGAAGATGGCCCCGGCGTTGCGCACCCGGGCGGCGACCTCCTGCGGGGCGGCGGTGTGGATCTCGAGGTGCTCGGCGGCGTAGGCGTCGGCCACCGCGATCGAGGCGTCGAGGTCGTCGGTGAGCACCGCCCCGGACTGCGGTCCGGACAGCGCGGTGGCGACCCGCTCGCGGTGCCGGGTGCGGGGCACCTGCACGGCGAGCTCCGCCGCGACGCGCTCGGCCAGGGCCGGCGAGTGGGTGATCAGCACGGACCCGGCGGCGGGGTCGTGCTCGGCCTGGGAGATGAGGTCGGCGGCGACGTAGGCGGGGTTCGCGGTGTCGTCGGCCAGCACGGCGATCTCGGTGGTCCCCGCCTCCGCGTCCACGCCCACCACGGAGCGCAGCAGCCGCTTGGCCGTGGCCACGTAGACGTTGCCGGGGCCGGTGACGGTGTCCACGGGCTCCAGCACGTCCTCGCCGTCGACCACGCCGTGGGCCATGGCCGCGAGGGACTGGGCCCCGCCGACGGCCCAGACCTCGTCCACCCCGAGGAGACCGGCCGCGGCGAGGATCGTGGGGTGCGGCAGGCCGCCGAACTCCCGCTGCGGCGGGCTGCACAGGACGATCGAGCCGACCCCGGCCGCCTGGGCCGGGACGACGTTCATGACCACCGACGAGGGGTAGACGGCCAGTCCGCCCGGGACGTAGAGACCGGCCCGGCGGATGGGGGTCCAGCGCTGGACCAGGACGGCGCCGGGAGCGACCTCGAGGCGGGCGTCGGCCGGGCGCTGGGCCGCCGCGAACGCCCGGGTGCGCTGGATCGCCGTCTGCAGGCCGCGGCGCACCGCGGGGTCCAGTGCGTCGACCGCCCGCCGGATCTCGGCGGGGTCCACGCGCAGCCGCTGCTGCTCCACGCCGTCGAAGCGCCGGGCGTAGCGGCGCAGGGCGGCGGCGCCCTCCGCGCGGACGGCGGCGATGATCTCCTCCACGGCCTGCTCGGCGGAGGCCAGGGAGGAGGTGCTCTGCCGGGGCACGGCCGCGCGCAGCTCGGCCCAGGACAGCTGCCGGCCGCGGAGGTCGATCGTGCGCAGGGCGGGAGTCGTGGTGGTCTCAGCAGTAGTCACGTGTCCATGGTATTCCACCGCACCACCGCCGGCGGGGCCCGGGTCTTGCGCTCCGCGGCCGGCTCGGCTAGACCTCCAGGCAGGTGGGCCCGAGCAGCACCTTCAGGTCCCCGAACAGGGCCGGGGAGGGGTTCACCCGCAGGTCCGGGCCCAGCCGCAGGATCTGCACCTTCTGCCGGGTCTCGAGGTGGATGCGCACCTCGGAGTCCCCGCGGTGGTTGCGCAGCACCGCCCCGATCTCCTGCACGGTGGCCTCGGTGGCCCGGAACTCGGGCAGCGCGATCAGCACCGGCCCGTTGTGCCCGTCCGCGGAGAGCTCCGGCACGGTCAGCTCCTGGGCCGAGATGGTCACCGACCCGTCGTCCCGGCGCTGCAGCCGGCCCTTGATCACGCAGATCAGGTCCTCGGCCAGCACCCCGGCGATGGGGGCGTAGGCCTTGCCGAAGAACATGATCTCGATCGAGCCGGTCCGGTCCTCGAGCTCCACCCGGGCGTAGGCGTTGCCGGAGGTCTTGGCGATCCGCCGGGACAGGGAGGTGATCATGCCCGCGACCGTGACGACCGCGCCGTCGGGCCGGCCGTCCTCCCCCAGCAGCGGCTGGATCGAGGTGTCGGCGTACTGCCCCAGGGCCTCGTCGAGCCCGCGCAGCGGGTGGTCGGACACGTACAGGCCCAGCATCTCGCGCTCGAAGGCCAGCAGGTCCTTGCGCTCCCACTCGGGGACGTCGGGCACCGCCACGGTCAGGGAGGTGGTGGGGTCCTCCTCGTCCAGGCCCATCCCGCCGAAGAGGTCGAACTGCCCGGCCGCCTCCTGGCGCTTGACGGCCACCGTGGCGTCCACGGCCTCCTCGTGGCACATCACGAGGCCCCGCCGGGTGTGGCCCAGGCGGTCGAACGCGCCGGCCTTCACGAGGGACTCGATGGTGCGCTTGTTGCACACCACCGCGGGCACCTTGGCGAGGAAGTCGTTGAAGGAGGTGAAGGCCCCGTGCTCCTCCCGGGCCTCGACCATGGCGCCGACCACGTTGGCCCCCACGTTGCGCACCGCGCCCATGCCGAAACGGATGTCGGTGCCCACCGGGGTGAAGTTCAGCGCGGACTCGTTGACGTCCGGGGGCAGCACGGTGATGCCCATCCGGCGGCACTCGGTGAGGTAGAGGGCCAGCTTGTCCTTGTCGTCGCCCACCGAGGTGAGCAGCGCGGCCATGTACTCGGCCGGGTAGTGCGCCTTGAGGTAGGCCGTCCAGTAGGAGACGAGGCCGTAGGCCGCGGAGTGGGCCTTGTTGAAGGCGTAGTCGGAGAACGGCAGCAGGATGTCCCACAGGGCCTTGATCGCCCCCTCCGAGTAGCCGCGCTCCGCCATGCCCCCGTGGAAGCCCTCGTACTGCTTGTCCAGCTCGGACTTCTTCTTCTTGCCCATGGCGCGGCGCAGGATGTCGGCCTGGCCCAGGGAAAAGCCGGCCACCTTCTGGGCGATCGCCATGACCTGCTCCTGGTAGACGATCAGCCCGTAGGTGGTGTTGAGGATCTCGGCGAGCGGCTCCTCGAGCTCGGGGTGGATCGGGGTGATCTCTTGCTGGCCGGTCTTGCGCAGCGCGTAGTTGGTGTGCGAGTTCGCGCCCATCGGACCGGGCCGGTAGAGGGCGATCACGGCGGAGATGTCCTCGAAGTTGTCCGGGCGCATGAGCTTGAGCAGCTGGCGCATGGGCCCGCCGTCGAGCTGGAACACCCCGAGGGTGTCGCCGCGGGCCAGCAGCTCGTAGGACTCGGCGTCCTCGAGGCCGAGGTGCTCGAGGTCCAGGACGAAGCCGTCCTGGTTGAGCGTGATGTTCTCCAGGGCGTCGGAGATGATGGTGAGGTTGCGCAAGCCCAGGAAGTCCATCTTGATCAGCCCCAGCCCCTCGCACGTGGGGTAGTCGAACTGGGTGATCACCTGGCCGTCCTGCTCGCGGCGCATGATCGGGATGATGTCGATCAGCGGGTGCGAGGACATGATCACGCCCGCCGCGTGCACCCCCCACTGCCGCTTGAGGCCCTCGAGCCCCTCGGCGGTCTCGAAGATCTTCTTCGCCTCGGGGTCCTGGGCGAGGACCTCGCGCAGCTCGTCCGCCTCGCCGTGGCGCTTGGCGGACTCGTCGTAGACGTCCTTGAGGGAGATGCCCTTGCCCATCACGTCCGGCGGCATGGCCTTGGTCAGCTTCTCCCCCATGGAGAACGGGTAGCCCAGCACGCGGGAGGAGTCCTTCAGGGCCTGCTTGGCCTTGATGGTGCCGTAGGTGACGATCATGGCCACGCGCTCGTCGCCGTACTTCTCGGTGACGTAGTGGATGACCTCCGAGCGGCGGCGGTCGTCGAAGTCGACGTCGAAGTCGGGCATGGACACGCGGTCCGGGTTGAGGAAGCGCTCGAAGATCAGCCCGTGCTGGAGCGGGTTCAGCTCGGTGATGCGCATGGCGTAGGCGACCATGGACCCGGCCCCGGAGCCGCGGCCCGGGCCCACGCGGATCCCGTTGTTCTTCGCCCAGTTGATGAAGTCGGCCACCACCAGGAAGTACCCGGGGAAGCCCATCTGCAGGATGATGCCCTTCTCGTAGTCCGCCTGGCGCTGGACGTCCTCGGGGATCCCGCCCGGGAAGCGGTGGTGCAGGCCCTTCTGGACCTCCTCCACGAACCAGGACTCCTCGTCGTGGCCCTCCGGGGTCGGGAAGCGGGGCATGTAGTTGGCGGAGGTGTCGAACTCCACGTGGCACCGCTCGGCGATCTCGAGGGTGTTGTCGCAGGCCTCCGGGAAGTCGCGGAAGAGCTCGCGCATCTCGGCCGGGGACTTCAGGTAGAACTCGTCCGCGTCGAACTTGAACCGCTTGGGGTCGGCCAGGGACGAGCCCGACTGCACGCACAGCAGCGCCGCGTGGGACTTCGCGTCCTCGGCGTGGGTGTAGTGCAGGTCGTTGGTGGCCACCAGCGGCAGCTGCAGGTCCTTGGCCAGCTTGAGCAGGTCGCTCGTGACGTTCTTCTCGATCGCGAGGCCGTGGTCCATGAGCTCGCAGTAGAAGTTCTCGGCCCCGAAGATGTCGCGGAACTCCGCGGCGGCCTGCCGGGCCTCCTGGTACTGGCCCAGGCGCAGCCGGGTCTGGATCTCCCCGGAGGGGCAGCCCGTGGTGGCGATCAGGCCCTTGCCGTAGGTGCTCAGCAGCTCCCGGTCCATGCGCGGCTTGTACAGCTGGCCCTCGAGGGAGGCCAGGGAGGAGGCGCGGAACAGGTTCTGCATGCCCTGCGTCGTCTCCGCCAGCAGGGTCATGTGCGTGTAGGCGCCGCCGCCGGAGACGTCGTCCCGGCCGCCGTCGGCGAACTTCACGCGGGTGCGGTCCGAGCGGGCGGTGCCCGGGGTGAGGTAGGCCTCCACCCCGATGATCGGCTTGATCCCCGCGTTGCGGGCCTTGTTCCAGAAGTCGAAGGCGCCGAAGACGAAGCCGTGGTCGGTGGTCGCGAGGGAGGACATCCCCATCTCGTGACAGGCCTCGAAGAGGTCGTCGAGCCGTGCCGCACCGTCGAGCATGGAGTACTCGGTGTGCACGTGCAGGTGGGTGAAGCTGTTCTTGCCGGATGCCGTCGTCACCCGACCAGTGTAGTCGTCCCCGCCGACCGCTCCGCCGCGCCGGGGCCCGCCGGGTCAGGCGGGCCCACCGTCCCGGAGGGTCTCCAGGGCGAAGGCGAGATCCGGCGGATAGGGGCTGTCGAACTCGACCGGCTCCCCCGTGCCCGGGTGCTCGAAGCCGAGCCCCTTGGCGTGCAGCCACTGCCGGGTCAGCCCCAGTCCGGCCGACAGCGCCGGGTCCGCCCCGTAGGTCAGGTCCCCGCAGCAGGGGTGGCGCAGCGCGGAGAAGTGCACCCGGATCTGGTGGGTGCGCCCGGTCTCCAGGTGCACCTCCACCAGGGCCGCGCGCCCGAAGGCCTCCAGCACCTCGTAGTGGGTGACCGACGCGCGCCCGCCCTCGACCACGGCGAAGCGCCAGTCGTAGCCGGGGTGCCGCCCGATCGGGGCGTCGACGGTCCCGCGCAACGGGTCCGGCAGGCCCTGGACCACGGTGTGGTAGACCTTCGTGACCGTCCGCTCCTTGAACGCCCGCTTGAGCGCGGTGTACGCCCGCTCGGTGCGGGCCACGACCATCAGCCCGGACGTGCCGACGTCCAGCCGGTGCACCACGCCCTGCCGCTCCGGCGCCCCGGAGGTGCTCACGCCCACACCGGCCCCGGCCAGGGCGCCCACCACGGTGGGGCCCTTCCAGCCCGGCGACGGGTGCGCGGCCACCCCCGCCGGCTTGTCGATCACCACGATGTCGTCGTCCAGGTGGACCACCCGGAAGTCCTCGACCAGCTGCGGCACGATCCGGGACGGGTCCTCCGGCACGGGCACCTGCACCGTGAGCGTCTGGGCCGCCTCCACCCTGAAGGACTTGGGGACCGGGCGGTCGCGGTGCAGCACCCGCCCCTCCGCGCACAGGGTGGCGGCCGCGGAACGGGACAGGCCCGCGAGCGCGGCGACCGCCGCGTCCGCGCGCTGGCCCTCCAGCTCGGGCGGCACGGTGAAGCGCTCGGTGGTGTGCTCCGGCTCAGCCACGGGAGCCCTCCTCCTCCGGTACGGTGCGGTCCGCGGTCCGGGTACCGTCGAGCTCCCGGCCGAGCAGGGTCAGGAGCACCACCAGGCCCACGCCCACCACGACCCCGCAGTCGGCGATGTTGAAGATCGCGAAGCGCGGCACGGCGATGAAGTCCACCACGTGGCCCACCGCGAAGCCCGGCTCCCGCAGGAGGCGGTCGGTGAGGTTGCCGAGGGCCCCGCCGAGGACCAGCCCCAGGGCCAGCGCCCACCCGGCCGAGCGCACCCGTCGCAGGGTCAGCACGATGACCACGGAGACGACCGCCATGACCACGGTGAACAGCCAGGTCACGTTCTCGCCCAGGGAGAACGCCGCCCCGGGGTTGCGGATGAACTGCCACCACAGCAGGCCCTCGACCACCGGGGTCCGCTGGCCGAGCGCCATGGTGCTCACCACCCACCACTTGGTGAGCTGGTCCAGGACGTAGACCAACAGCGCGGCGCCCGCGGCCAGGAACAGCACGCGGCGCCGGCCCGCCCCGCCGGTGGTGCCCGCGGGGGCTTCGGGGTGCTCGCTCATGCTCTCCTCGGGAGGGGTCGGGGGGGCGGGGCCGGACGGCCGGGCCCGGGTCCATGGTGCCACGTCGGCCGGGGCGGGCGCGGAGCGGGGACCCGACGGAGG
>NZ_MKJW01000109.1:0-27361 GCF_001942375.1 Kocuria sp. CNJ-770 | reverse complement strand
TCCGGGGCGGCCGGATGATGAACGTGGGGGGCTTCCCGCCCTGGGAGCCGGGGCCGCGGCGGCCGCCGGGTCCGGGGCGGCCGGATGATGAACGTGGTGTGGCCATGGTGGTGTCTCAGTCCTCGTAGTGGTCGATCTGATCGATGCCCGGCAGGTGAGGGGCGATGTCCGGGAGCTCGTCGAGCGACCCGATGCCCATCCTCTCCAGGAAGAACGTGGTGGTGCCGTAGAGCACCGCCCCGGACTCGCCGTCCCGCTCGAGCTCGCGGATCAGCCCCCGCTGCACGAGGGTGCGGACGACGCCGTCGACGTTCACCCCGCGGATCGCGGAGATCCGTCCTCGGCTCACGGGCTGGCGGTACGCCACCACGGCCAGGGTCTCCAGGGCCGCCTGGGACAACCGGGCGGTCTGCCCCTCCGCGACGAACGCGGAGACGACCGGGGCGAACTCGCTGCGGGAGTAGATCCGCCATCCGGCACCGGTGCTGCGCAGCTCGAAGCCGCGCGGCTCCAACGTTCCAGCATACCCCAGATCCGCGGCCCGTCCGTCGTACTCCGCGCGCAGCCGGTCCAGGACCCGTTGCACCGAGGCGACGGGGACCACGAGCGCGGCGGCGATCTCGTACTCGCCGACGGGCTCGTCGGCGACCATCAGGATCGCCTCGACGGCGGCCTTCAGGCCCCCGGGCAGGGCCTCGAGGTCCGGACCGGCCTCCGGCACGGCGCTCACGCGGGCACCCCCGCCGCGGACCCCACGGACGAGGGGACCGGGTCCGCCGCCGGTCCGGGCGCCGGGGCGCCGGCCACGCCGGTGTCGTCCGTGGTGAGTCGCTCGACGGTCCACCCGCTGCCGGCTCCGGTCCAGCGCACCGTGAGCTCCCCCAGCGGGGCCTCCTGGGACAGCTCGATCACGGCGTCCCGGAACATCTCCAGCAGCGCCAGGAACCGGACGACCACCGCCAGGGTGGACCCTGCCTCGGCCACCAGTGCGTGGAAGGAACGCGGCCGGCCGTCGCCGAGCAGGACCACCAGGGCCTCGGCCTCGTCCCGGACGGAGACGGCGGCCCCGTGCAGGTGGTCGACGCCGACCTCGGGGGGCGTCCCCGGCCTGGCCGCGAACACCGCACGGGCGATCTCGGCGAACTGTTCGGGGGTGGTCCGCCAGTCGAGCTCGGGCAGGACGGCGGCGACCTCCGGGTCCAGCGGCACCACCCGGGGCAGGCGGGCGGACTCGGCCCGCAGCCGTTCGTCGAGCAGACCGGCGACCTCCTTGAAGGCGTTGTACTGCAGCAGCCGGGCGAAGAGCAGGTCCCGGGCCTCCAGCAGGGCCACGTCCTCCTCGTCCTCGACCTCGCCGCGCGGCAGCAGCCGGGCGGCCTTGAGGTCCAGGAGGGTGGCGGCGACCACGAGGAACTCGCTGGCCTCGTCGAGGGCGCGGACCGACCCGGACTCGTGCAGGGCCCGCACGTACTGGAGGAACTCGTCGGTGACGGTGGACAGCGCGATCCGGGTGATGTCCATCTCGTGCTTGGCGATCAGGGAGAGCAGGACCTCGAAGGGCCCGGCGAAGTCCTCCAGCTGCACCGTGAAGCCGCCGGGCCCGCTGGGCTCCGGCAGCTCCTCGGGGTGCATCAGGGCGCGCCGCCGCGCGAGATCAGCTCCCGCGCCAGCTGGCGGTAGGACTCCGCGCCTGGTGGGCCGTGGCGAAGGAGAGGATGGGCTCGGCGGCGACCGTCGCGTCCGGGAACTTCACGGTGCGCTTGATGACCGTGTCGAAGACCTTCTCCCCGAACGCGTCGACGATCCGGGCCATGACCTCCCGGGAGTGCAGCGTCCGGGAGTCGAACATCGTGGCGAGCACGCCGTCGATCTGCAGGCGCGGGTTGAGCCGGTCCTGGACCTTCTCGATGGAGTCCACGAGCAGCGCCACGGCGCGCAGCGCGAAGAACTCGGCGATGAGCGGGATGACCACGCCGTGGGCGGCGGTCAGCGCGTTGACGGTCAGCAGCCCCAGCGAGGGCTGGCAGTCGATGATGATGACGTCGTAGTGCTCCTCGAGCTTGCGCAGCGCGCTGGCCAGGACCTGCTCCCGGGCCACCTCGGTGACCAGCTGCACCTCGGCCGCGGAGAGGTCGATGTTGGCGGGGAGCAGGTCCACGCCCTCGACGTCGGTCTCCTGGACCACGTCCCACACGTCCACGGAGCGGTCCATCATCACGTTGTAGACCGTCAGCTCGAGCTCGTGCGGGTTCGCGCCGAGGCCGGCGGAGAGCGCGCCCTGCGGGTCGAAGTCGACGAGCAGGACCTTCCGCCCCAGCTCCGCCAGCGCGGCCCCGAGGTTGATGGTGGACGTGGTCTTGCCCACCCCGCCCTTCTGGTTGACCATCGCGATGATCCGGGCGGGCCCGTGGGCGGACAGCTCGGGCGGTTCGGGGAAGTCGCGGACGGGACGGCCGGTGGGGCCCAGGGCTCCCGCCGCGGTCTCGCCCGTTCCGGGGATCCTCTCGTCGCTTCGCTGGCTCACTCGTGGCACCGCTCTTTCGTTCGTGGTCGCTGGCGCGCCCGGGCCGGCCCGGGCGCGGGGCGGCCCGGGCCGGTGGGGCCGACCTGGGGTTTTCCTGGACTCGATCAGCTACCAGGGTACCGCCGCCGCCTGCCGGTCCCGAATTGCCGGGGCGGCGGGGCGGGGCCGGGAGACGGACTGACCGCGCCCGCCGGACCCGGTGGGGTCCGGCGGCGCGGTCGTCCCGTCGGCAGGAGGTGGTGCTCAGCGGGTGCCGGCGGCGGCCTCGACCTTCTCGGCCACGGAGTCCTCGACACCGGCGCCGTCGGCGCCGGCGTCCTGCTCGGGGGCGCCGTGCGAGTGCGCGGCCATGGTGGACTCGTCGAACCGGTCCTGGCCGGAGAGCACGCGCTCGACCTGGTCGAGGTCGAGCTCCCGGGTCCACTTGCCGATCAGCAGGGTGGCGACGGCGTTGCCGGTGAAGTTCGTCAGGGCGCGGGCCTCGGACATGAACCGGTCGATGCCCACGATGATGCCCACGCCGTCGACCAGGTCCGGGCGGTGCGACTGCAGCCCGCCGGCGAGGGTGGCCAGTCCGGCGCCGGTGACGCCGGCGGCGCCCTTGGAGGCGATGATCATGAACACCAGCAGGGAGATCTGCTCGCCCAGGGCCAGGGGGTTGCCCATGGCGGAGGCGACGAACAGGGCGGCCATGGTCAGGTAGATCGCGGTGCCGTCCAGGTTGAAGGAGTACCCGGTGGGGACTGTCACGCCGACCACGGGCTTGGAGACGCCGGCGTGCTCCATCTTGGCGATCAGCCGCGGCAGGGCGGCCTCGGAGGAGGAGGTCGAGAAGATCAGCAGGTACTCCCGGCCGAGGTACTTCATGAGCCGGAAGATGTTGATCCCCGTGACGGCCTTCAGCAGACCGCCCAGGACCACCACGATGAACAGGACGCAGGTGAGGTAGAAGGCGATCATCAGCGTGGCCATGGAGATGATGGCCTGCACGCCGGTCTCCCCCACCACGCCGGCGATCGCGCCGAACGCACCGATCGGGGCGACCCACATGACCATGATCAGGATCCGGAAGACCAGGGCCTGGATGTAGCCGACGGCCTTGAGCACGGGCTTGCCGGCCGGGCCCATCTGCTGGAGGGCGAAGCCCACGATGAGGGCGACGAAGAGGGTCTGCAGGATGTTGCCCTCGGTCAGCGAGGACAGCAGGGTGGTGGGGATGATGCCGAGCAGGAACCCGATCGTCCCGCCCTCCCCGTCGCCGTGGCCGGTGTCCGTGATCTCGTACTCGGAGCCCTGGATGTTCAGGCCCTCGCCCGGGTGGATGAGGTTGCCCACCAGCAGCCCGATGGCCAGGGCGGCGGTGGACATCGCCATGAAGTAGGCCAGGGCCAGGCCGCCGACCTTGCCGACGGTGGCCGCCTTGGCGATGGAGCCGACGCCCAGCACGATCGTGCAGAAGATGATGGGGGCGATCATCATCTTGATCAGGGCGATGAACGCGGTGCCGATGGGCTTGAGCGTCTGGGCGAACTCGGGGGCCACGAGGCCCAGCACGGCGCCGGCGACGACGGCGACGATCACGAAGACGTACAGGTAGTGCGTCTTGTCCTTCTTCTGCTTCTGGACGGGCCGTTGCGGGTCGACGGGTTCCGTGGCGACGGTGGCCATGCTTCTCCTGACGGTGCGGGTGGAGGGTGCGGACGGACGGTACCGGCGGGCGGCGCCGGGAGGCGCTGCCCGGAGCCCGGGACCGGGCTGTTGTGACGAGTCTCACCGGCCGCCGCGGCCCTGTCGCGTTGTGGTCATAATGGTCGTGACGCCCACCACAACCGGAGCACGGGCTGAGCGCGCCGGCAGGTGGCACGGGCAGGAGGGGAGGAGGCGGGCATGTCGTTGGCCAGGCGCTTCCTCCTCCTCCAGCTGGTCGTCGTGGCGGTCGTGACCGTCGCGGTCTCCCTGGTCCTGTTCGCCCAGGAGCGGCAGGCGGTCCGGGAGCGCGCCGAGGCCGTGACCCGGGCGGTGGCCACGGCCCTGGCCGACGACCCCTACGTCCTGGAGGCCGCCGGCACCCCGGACCCGCACGCGGCCCTGCAGCCGCTCACGGACCGGCTGCTCGAGGACACGGACCTGGACTTCGTCACGATCATGGCCCCCGACGGCACCCGCTGGACCCACCCCTGGCCGTCCTCGGTGGGCGACCCCTACCGGGGCGACCGCTCGCACGCGCTCGCCGGAGAGGTCTGGACCAGCACGGAGCGGGGCAACCTCGGCCCGTCCGTGCGCACGATCGCCCCCGTGCGGGACGGGGACGGGACGGTCGTGGCGCTGGTGGCCACGGGCGTGCTGCTCGAGGCGCTCTCCGAGCAGGCGCTCGCCCAGCTGCCGGCCGTGCTCCTCGTCGGGGCGCTGCTGCTCGCCGCCTCGGCCACGGTCGCGGCCCTCGGGGCGCGCTACCTGGGCAGGGTCACGTACGGCTGGGGCCCGGCGGAGCTCGCCCAGGTCCATGCGCTGCACGACGCCGTGCTCAACGAGGCCACCGAGGGCCTGCTGCTCGTGGACCCCTCCGGCGCGGTCCCGGTGCTCAACGCCCGCGCCCGCGAGCTGCTCGGAATCGCCCCGGACGCGGCCGGGCCCGGCCGGCGCAGCGCACCGCCCGTCGAGGCGCTGGGCCTGCCCCCGGCCCTGGAGGCCGTGCTGCGCTCGGGGGCGTCCGTGCAGGAGCAGTGGGTCGTGGTCGGGGAGCGCACGCTCATCGTCTCGAGCCTGCCGGCGGGCGGGGCGCTCGCCGGGCGGGGCATGGTCGTGATCCTGCGCGACCACACCGAGATCTCCCGGCTCTCCGGGCAGCTGCGCGCCACCTCCGCCCTGGCCGGGGCCCTGCGGGCGCAGACCCACGAGCACGCCAACCGGATGCACACGGTGGTCTCGCTGCTGGAGCTGGGGCGCGAGGCGGAGGCCCTGGACTTCGCCTCCGCGGACCGGCAGCGCACCCAGGGGCTGTCCCAGGATCTGCTCGCCCGTCTGGAGGACCCCTTCCTCGCCGCCCTGCTCGTGGGCAAGACGGCCGCCGCCCACGAGCGAGGCGTGGAGCTGGAGGTCGCCGTGGGCCCGGACGTGCCGCGCGTCCCGGTCTCCCCCGCCGACCTCGTGACCCTCGTCGGCAATCTCGTCGACAACGCCGTGGAGGCGGCCGCGGCCAACGCCGACCGCGTCCGCCCCGTGGTCGAGGTGGAGATCGTGGGGGCGCCCGACGACGCCGACCCCGCCCTGGACACGGTCGTGGTCACCGTGGCCGACACCGGCATGGGCGTTCCGGAGGAGCTCGCCCAGGACGTCTTCGAGCCCGGGGTCAGCACCAAGCCCGCCGGACCCGAGGGCCGGGGCGTGGGCCTGCACCTGGTGCGCGAGGTCGTGGAGCGCTGGGGCGCCCGGATCGAGCTGGGCAACGACGGCGGGGCCGTGTTCACCGTGACCATCCCCGTCCCCCGGGACGCCGTGCCGGAGCAGGTCCCGTGACCGGGACGGTGCGGGTCCTCGTCGTCGACGACGAGCCGCTGACCGCCGCCGCCCACGCGGAGTACGTCGAGCGCTCCCCGGGCTTCCGGGCCGTGGCCACCGCCGTGTCCGGGCACACGGCGGTGCAGGCCGTGCAGGCCGCCCGCCGGGCGGGCCGGCCCGTGGACCTGGTGCTGCTGGACGTCAACCTCCCGGACATGTCCGGGCTCGACGTCGCGCGCACCCTGCGGGCGCGCGGGGAGTCGGTGGACCTGCTGGTGATCACCGCGCACCGGGACGTGGCCACCGTCCGCGAGGCGACCACGCTCGGCGTGGTGGGCTACCTCATCAAGCCCTTCACCTACGCCGTGTTCGAGGAGAAGCTCGCCGCCTACAGCAGCTACCGCTCGGCGCTCGGACGGGCCGGGGCCGTGGGCCAGGCCGAAGTCGACCGGGCCTTCGCGGCCCTGGGCTCGCCGGTGCGCGCCGCCGCGCCCAAGGGGCTCTCCGCCCAGACCCTGGCCGCCGTCACGGAGCTCGTGCGCGGCGGCGAGTGGCTCTCCGCCGGGGAGGTCGCCGAGCGCAGCACGCTGTCGCGGGTGACGGCCCGGCGCTACCTGGAGCACCTGGCCGACCGCGGCCTCGTGCGCCGGCGCTCCCGCTACGGCACCCCCGGGCGCCCGGAGCTCGAATACGCGTGGGCCGGCTGAGCGGACGCCGCCCGGGACGTCCCCTGCGCGCACCGGCACGGTGCCCGCGTCGGCTCCGGTGCGTAGTCTTCTCGGGATCGACCCCATCCCCCGAAGGAACGAGGTCCTGGTGTTCGACGCCCCGAGCCTGATGTTCGCCGCCGCCGGTCTGGCCGTGTTCGCCGCCGCGCTGCTGCCGCGGCTGCTGATGCGCGCCCCCGTCTCGATGCCCATGGTCTTCCTGGGCACCGGCCTGGCCGTCTTCTCCGTGGCGGAGAACCTCCCGGACCCGGACCCGGTGGCCTACAGCGACATCACCGTCCACCTCAGCGAGATCTGCGTCATCGTGTCCCTGATGGGCGCCGGCCTGGCCCTGGACCGCCCCCTGGGACGCGTGCGGTGGGCCACCACCTGGCGTCTGCTGGGCGTCGTCATGCCGCTGTGCCTCGTCGGGCTGACCCTGCTCGGGTGGTCGGTGCTGGGGCTGAGCCTGGCCGGGGCCGTGCTCGTCGCCGCGGCCCTGGCCCCCACCGATCCCGTCCTGGCGTCCGAGGTCCAGGTCGGGCAGCCCTCGGAGGCCCAGGACGACCTCGACGGGGAGGACGAGGTGCGCTTCGGCCTCACCTCCGAGGCGGGCCTCAACGACGGACTCGCCTTCCCGTTCGTGTACCTCGCCGTGGCCCTCAGCGTCGTGGGGACCGCGCCGGCGGCGTGGCTGCCGCACTTCCTCCTCGTGGACGTCGCCTGGCGGATCGCGGTCGGATGCCTCGCCGGCTACCTCGTGGGCAGGCTGCTGGGGCGGGTCTTCTTCCGCTCCCCGGTCGAGAGCATCCGCCTGGCTCCCACTCCGAGGGCTTCGTGGCGCTCGCGGCGACCTTCCTCACCTACGGCCTCACCGAGATGGTGGAGGGCTACGGCTTCGTCGCCGTGTTCGTGTGCGCGCTCACCATCCGCGCCGGTGAGCGGGCCCACGGCTACCACGGCGTGCTGCATAGCTACATCGAGCAGCTCGAGCGCCTGCTCACGGTGGTGGTGCTCGTGCTGCTGGGCGGGGCCGTCGCCCGGGGCCTGCTGGCCGGCCTCAGCTGGTCCGAGGTCATGGTCGCCGCGGCCTTCCTCCTGCTCGTGCGGCCCGTCGCCGGGTGGATCGGCCTGGCCCGGGGCCGCACCGGCCCGTGGGAGCGCTGCGTCATCGCCTTCTTCGGCGTCCGCGGCATCGGCTCCGTCTACTACCTCGGCTACGCCCTGTCCGAGGGGGACTTCGCCGCCGAGGACCAGATGCTGTGGCGGATCGTGGGGCTGGTGATCGTCATGTCGGTCGTCCTCCACGGCGTCACCGCCGGACCCGGCATGGCCCTGCTCGACCGCGCCCGGCGGCGCAGGGCCGTGCGCGAGACCGGGACGGAGGCCGCCGCCCCCAGCACCCCCGTCTGAGCGGGGCCGCGCCGGTCCTCAGCCGGCGCGCGGGGGGCGCAGCACGCCCTCGAGGGCCTCCAGCACGGTGGAGTCCTCGATCGTGGAGGGCACCGTGTAGTCCTCGCCGTCCGCGATCTGCCGCATGGTCTTGCGCAGGATCTTGCCCGAACGGGTCTTGGGCAGCCCCTCCACGACCGCCACGTCCTTGAAGTCGGCGACCGCCCCGATCTGCCGGCGCACCAGCGCCACCAGCTCGTCCCGCAGCCGCTCCTCCGGCACCTCCACGCCGGACTTGAGCACCACATAGCCGGCCGGACGCTGGCCCTTGAGCGGATCGGCCACCCCGATCACCGCGCACTCGGCCACGGCGGGGTGCGAGGCCAGGACCTGCTCCATCGCGCCGGTGGAGAGCCGGTGACCGGACACGTTGATCACGTCGTCGGTGCGCCCCATGACGTAGACGTAGCCGTCCTCGTCGACGTGGCCGGAGTCACCGGTCGCGTAGTAGCCCGGGAAGGCCGTGAGGTAGGAGTCCACGAAGCGCCGGTCGTCGCCCCACAGCGTGGTCAGGGTTCCCGGGGGCAGCGGCAGGCGCAGGGCGATGTTGCCCTCCTCGCCGGTCGCGACCGGCTGCCCCAGCGGGTCCAGCACCTCCACCCGGTAGCCGGGCACCGGCACGGACGGCGAACCGGGCTTCAGGGGCAGGCGCTCGATCCCGAAGGGATTCGCGCAGATCGCCCACCCCGTCTCCGTCTGCCACCAGTGGTCGACCACCGGCACGCCCAGCACCCGGGAGGCCCAGCCGTAGGTCTCCGGGTCCAGCCGCTCCCCCGCCACGAACAGCGCCTGCAGGGAGCCGATGTCGTGCCGGCGCACCAGCTCGCCCTCGGGGTCCGCCCGGCGGATGGCGCGCAGGGCCGTGGGGGCGGTGAAGAGGACCTTCACGCCGTGGTCCTCCACGCGCCGCCAGAACGCGCCGGCGTCCGGGGTGCCCACCGGCTTGCCCTCGTAGAGCACGGTCGTCGCACCGGCGAGCAGCGGGCCGTAGACGATGTAGGAGTGCCCCACCACCCATCCCACGTCGGAGGCGTCCACATCACCTCGCCGGGGCCGACGTCGTAGATGTGGCGCATGGACCAGGTCATGGCCACCGCGTGCCCGCCGTTGTCGCGGACCACGCCCTTCGGGGCGCCGGTGGTCCCCGAGGTGTAGAGGACGTACAGCGGGTCGGTGGCCGCCACGGGCACCGGCGCCGCGGGTTCGGCGCCCTCCACGGCGGCGTCCCAGCCCAGCCACTCGATCGCGGGCTGCTCGCCGTGCCCGGCCCGTTCCCTGGCCTGCTCCACGGTGGTCTCGAAGCCGGGGCGCTCGTGCACGACCACCGTGCCGGGCTCGTGCCGGGCCAGCCGCAGGGCCTCCTCGATCGCGGGGATGTACTCGATCCGCCGCCTGGGCTCCAGCCCGCCGGTCGTGGTCACCACCACCCGGGGCCGCGAGTCGTCGATCCGTGCGGCCAGCTCCTTCGGGGCGAACCCCCCGAAGACCACGGAGTGCACGGCGCCCAGGCGGGCGCAGGCGAGCATCGCCACGGCGGCCTGCGGGATCATCGGCAGGTACACCAGCACCCGGTCCCCGCGGCCCACCCCCCGCGCCGCGAGCGCACCGGCGAACAGCGCGACCTCGTCGCGCAGCCTGGCGTAGCTGTAGCGCTCCTGGACGCCCAGCAGCGCGGAGTCGTAGACCAGCGCCGTGCGCTCGCCGTGGCCGGCCTCCACGTGCCGGTCGAGGGCGTTGTAGGAGGTGTTGAGCTCACCGTCCGGGAACCAGCGATAGAGCGGGGCCATGGCCGCGTCGAGGGCCACGGTGGGCTCGCGCGTCCAGTCGACGGCCCGGGCCGCCTCGAGCCAGAACCGCTCCGGGTCCCGGACGCTGCGGCGGTAGACCTCCGCGTAGTCCTCGGCCTGCGTGGTCTGCTGCTCGGTGCTCATGGGTCCTCCCGGGGCGTCACGGTCCTGGCGGCCACCCTAGTGGCCCAGATCACAGACGACAAGATTCGTGTATACATCAACGCGTCAATATCGGAGCACGACGGGAATCCCTGGCCTGTGGGTCACGAATGTGTATACACTGACGAGGACGTGTGAGGTCGGTCACCGAAGGTCCCTGCCGATTCGCCGGCCGGGGCCGCAGAAGCGAGGAGAGAGCCGTGCGCGCCAGCGACCGCGCCTACGAGGCACTGCGGGAGGACATCGTCGAGTGGCGGCTGCTCCCGGGCCAGGTGCTGGGCGAGGTGGAGCAGTCGGAGCGGTTCGGCATCTCCCGCACCCCCATCCGGGAGGCGCTGAGCAGGCTCACCGCCGACGGGCTCGCCGAGGCCCACCGGGGCCGCGGTGTGGTGGTCTCCCAGGTCTCGCTCGAGGACGTCCGCGCCCTGTTCGAGCTGCGCGAGGCCCTCGACTGCCGGGCCGCCCGGCTGGCGGCCCGGCGCCGGGACCCCGCCGAGTTCCAGCGTCTGGCCACGGAGCTCGAGAGGTGCGTGGACCGGCTCCACGGCCCGAGCACCGACGACCGCTCCGCCTACTACGAGCTCGTGGAGCGCATGGACCGGGCCGTCGACGACGCCACGGCCAACCCGTACCTCACCGCCGCCCAGCGGTCCCTGCGGCTGCACCTGGCGCGCGTGCGCAAGCTCTCCCGGACCAATCCGTCCCGCCTGGCGCGCGCCGCCGCCGAGCACGCCCAGATCGCGCGCGCCATCGCGGAGGGCTCCGAGGAGCTGGCGGAGGCCGCCACCCGGGTGCACCTGGCCAACTCGCTGCACGCGGTCCTGACCACCCCCGTCCGCGAGTGGGTCCAGCCCGCTCCCCCGCTCGACGCCGCCGGCTGAGCGGCGGGCCCGACCACCGTCCGCGCCCGGCCACCGTCCGTCCCCACGAGAGGAACCTCCATGACCGTCATTCATTCCGTGCACGTCCACCCGTCCGCCGACAACCTGCCCCGGCAGGACCAGCTGGCCTGGAAGATGGCGGAGGTCGCCGCGGACCCGGTCGCGGTGAGCGAGGAGGTGACCGAGATGGTGATCAACCGCATCCTGGACAACGCCTCGGTGGCGATCGCCTCCCTGAACCGGGACCCCATCGTCTCGGCCCGGGACCAGGCGGCCGCCCACGCCCCGACCCCCGGCGGGTCCGGGTCCGCCCTGTACGGGGCGGACGCCGCGGCCACCAAGGTCTCCCCGGAGTGGGCGGCCTGGGCCAACGGGGTGGCGGTGCGCGAGCTCGACTACCACGACACGTTCCTGGCCGCGGAGTACTCCCACCCCGGCGACAACATCCCGCCGATCCTGGCCGTGGCCCAGCACGTGGGCGCCACCGGGGCCGATCTGGTGCGCGGGATCGCCACCGGCTACGAGCTGCAGGTCGACCTGGTGAAGGCCATCTGCCTGCACCGGCACAAGATCGACCACGTCGCCCACCTGGGCCCGTCCGCGGCCGCGGGGATCGGCACCCTGCTGGGCCTTCCGGTGGAGACGATCTTCCACGCGATCGGCCAGGGCCTGCACACCACCACCGCCACCCGCCAGTCCCGCAAGGGCGAGATCTCCACCTGGAAGGCGCACGCCCCGGCCTTCGCGGGAAAGATGGCCGTGGAGGCCGTGGACCGCGCGATGCGCGGGCAGACCTCCCCCACCCCCATCTACGAGGGCGAGGACGGGGTGATCGCCTGGCTGCTGGACGGCCCCGACGCCTCCTACGAGGTCCCGCTGCCGGCCCCGGGCGAGGCCAAGGCCGCGATCCTGGACACCTATACCAAGGAGCACTCGGCGGAGTACCAGGCCCAGGCCTGGATCGACCTGGCCCGGAAGCTGCACCGGGAGCGGCCTGAGCTGGCCGATCCGGCGCGGATCGCCTCGGTGGTGCTGCACACCTCCCACCACACCCACTACGTGATCGGCTCCGGGGCCAACGACCCGCAGAAGTACGACCCGGCCGCCACCCGGGAGACCCTCGACCACTCGATCCCCTACATCTTCACCGTGGCGCTGCAGGACGGGGCGTGGCACCACGTGGACTCCTACGCCCCCGCCCGGGCCTCCCGGCCCGACACCGTCGAGCTGTGGCGGAGGGTCACCACCGCCGAGGACGCGGAGTGGACCCGCCGCTACCACTCCCTGGACCCGGCCGAGAAGGCCTTCGGCGGCCGGGCCGAGATCACCCTCACGGACGGGTCCACCGTGGTCGAGGAGATCGCGGTGGCCGACGCCCACCCGTTGGGCGCCCGCCCGTTCGCCCGCGCGCAGTACGTCACCAAGCTCCGCACCCTGGCGGCCGGGATCGTCGCCGACGCCGAGCTGGACCGATTCATCGCCGCCGCCGAGAACCTGCGCGAGCTCGGCCCCGGGGAGCTCGACGCCCTCAACGTCACCGCGGACGTGGACCTGGCCACCGGCACGAAGGGAATCTTCTGAGCATGCTGTTCTCCACCACCACTCCCGAGGCCAAGCGCGTCGCCCTGCGGCAGATGCTCACCGGCCCGCGCATCGCCCGGTTCCCGGGCGCGTACACCCCGCTGTCCACGAAGCTGATCGCCGAGCAGGGCTTCGACGGCGTCTACATCTCCGGGGCCGTGCTGGCAAACGAGCTCGGCTTCCCCGACATCGGCCTGACCGCCCTGCCCGAGGTCGCCGCCCGGGCCGGGCAGATCGCCCGGCTCACCGACCTGCCCGCGATCGTGGACGCCGACACCGGCTTCGGCGAGCCGATGAACGTGGCCCGCACCGTGCAGGAGCTCGAGAACGCCGGGCTGGCCGGGTGCCACATCGAGGACCAGTTCAACCCCAAGCGCTGCGGCCACCTGGACGGGAAGTCCGTGGTGGACCTGGCCACCGCCACGAAGCGGATCCGCGCCGCGACCGAGGCCCGCCGGGACCCGAACTTCCTGGTCATGGCCCGCACCGACATCCGCGGCGTGGAGGACCTCGCCGCGGCCACCGACCGGGCCAAGGCCCTCGTGGACGCCGGGGCGGACGCCATCTTCCCCGAGGCGATGGCCGACCTGAGCGAGTTCGCCGCGATGCGGGCGGCGGTGGACGTGCCGATCCTGGCGAACATGACCGAGTTCGGGAAGTCGCAGCTGTTCACCGCCGCCCAGCTCGAGGAGGTGGGCGTGAACATGGTCATCTACCCGGTCACCCTGATGCGCTCCGCCCTGGGCGCCATGGAGCGGGTGCTGGCCACGATCGCCGCGGACGGCACCCAGCAGGCCGCCGTGCCCGAGATGCTCACTCGCGCCCGGCTCTACGAGCTGGTGGACTACCACGGGTACAACCAGTTCGACGCCGGCGTCTTCGACTTCGAGGTGCCCGGCCTGCACCACTGACCGGACCGACCGCACGACACGAGAAGGAGACCACCATGACCGAGACCCAGAGCGAGGTCCGCAAGGGACTGGCCGGCGTCGTCGCCGACTACACGGCCGTGTCCAAGGTCAATCCGGAGACCAACTCCCTGCTCTACCGCGGCTATCCCGTCCAGGAACTGGCCGCGAACTGCTCCTTCGAGCAGGTCGCCCTGCTGCTGTGGAACGGTGAGCTGCCCACGGAGGCGGAGCTGGCGGAGTTCACGGCCCGGGAGCGGGCGCACCGGGCGCTGACCCCCGAGCTGACGGCGATCATCGACGCCCTGCCCACCACCTGCCACCCCATGGACGTCTGCCGCACCGCGGCCTCCGTCCTGGGCGCCCAGGACCCCGAGGCCGAGGACTCCTCCCCGGAGGCCAACCTGCGCAAGGCGCAGAAGCTGTTCGCGGCGATGCCGGCGGTGGTGTGCTACGACCAGCGGCGCCGGCGCGGCCAGGAGCCGGTGCCCCCGCGCGAGGACCTCGGCTACTCGGCCAACTTCCTGTGGATGGCCTTCGGCGAGGAGGCCGACCCTGCGGTGGTCGAGGCGTTCGACGTCTCGATGATCCTCTACGCCGAGCACTCCTTCAACGCCTCGACCTTCACCGCCCGGGTGGTCACCTCGACGCTGTCGGACCTGCACTCGGCGGTCACCGCGGCGATCGGCGCGCTGAAGGGGCCGCTGCACGGCGGGGCCAACGAGGCGGTGATGGAGACGTTCGAGGAGCTGGGCATCCGCACGGAGGAGTCCGCCGCCGAGGCCGAGGCCCGCGCCAAGGCCTGGATGGACGACGCCCTGGCCGCGAAGAAGAAGGTCATGGGCTTCGGCCACCGCGTCTACAAGCACGGCGACTCCCGGGTGCCGACCATGAAGGCGGCCCTGGACGCGATGGTGGCCCACTACGGCCGCGACGAGCTGCTGGGCCTGTACAACGGCCTGGAGAAGTCCATGGACGAGGCGAAGGGCATCAAGCCCAACCTCGACTACCCGGCCGGGCCGACCTACTGGCTGATGGGCTTCGACATCCCCACCTTCACCCCGCTGTTCGTCGCCGCCCGCATCACGGGCTGGACCGCCCACATCATGGAACAGGTGGCCGCCAACTCCCTGATCCGGCCGCTGTCCGAGTACAACGGCCCCGACGAGCGGCATCTGCCCGGCGACCGGGCCGCTCAGTAGGCGAGCGCCGGCGGGTCCCCGTGCCGTGCCCCGGCGCGGAGACCCGCCGGGGAGTCCGTGCCGGCGGCCAGGTGCCTGTCCACGGACTCGCGGCCGCGCGGGACGGGTGGCGCGGCGGGCACGCTACAGGGCGCGCGGGTGGGCGGCGGCGTAGACCTCCCGCAGGGACTCCACGGTGACCAGCGTGTACACCTGCGTGGTGCTGACGGAGGCGTGGCCGAGCAGCTCCTGGACCACGCGCAGGTCCGCGCCGCCCTCCAGCAGGTGGGTCGCGAAGGAGTGGCGCAGCGTGTGGGGGGTGATCCGGTCTCCCAGCCCGGCGCGCTCGGCCGCCGTGCGCACCGTGGTCCAGGCCGTCTGCCGGCTGATCCGCCCGCCGCGGGCGTTGAGGAAGAGGGCGGGGGTGCCTCGCCCCTTCGCCGCGAGCGCCGGCCGGCCCCGGACGAGCCACTCGTCCACGGCGCGCACCGCCCAGGACCCCAGGGGGACCATCCGCTCCTTGCCCCCCTTGCCGAACAGCCGCACGAACGGCATCGCGCCGCCGTCTTCCTCGGGCTGCCCGGTGTTCCGCACGGCCCGGGACAGGTCGTCGACGTCGAGGGCCGTGGCCTCCGAGATCCGGGCGCCGGTCGAGTAGAGGATCTCCAGCAGGGCGCGGTCGCGCAGCTGCTGGGGCGTCTCGGTGCCGGTCGACTCCAGCAGCGCCGTGACCTGCTCGACGGGCACGGCCTTGGGCAGGCGCATGCCCGGCGTGGGCGGCTGGACGGGGGCGGCGGGATCCGTGCGCGTGAGGCCCTCCAGCGCCCAGAAGCGGTGGGCGCCCCGGACCGCCACCAGGCAGCGGGCGGCGCTGCGCGTGCTCAGCGGCGCCCGGCCCGGCGCCCCGGCCGAGACCGTGCGCAGGAAGTCCTGGACGTGTCCCGTCCCGATGCCCCGCAGGGTGGTCACCGGCGGGTCCGTGTGCTCCTGGAGGTGCTCGGTGTAGCGGTGCAGGTCCCGCCGGTACGCCGCGAGGGTGTTGGCGGCCAGGCCCCGCTCCACGGCGAGGTGCTGCAGGTAGCGCTCCACGGCCCGCTCCAGCGCGCCACCGGGTGCCGGACCCGGCGCCGCGGGGGACCCGGATCCGGGTCCCGCACCGGGCCCGGGACGGGGGCGCCGCCCCCTCCTCCGGGGCGGACGCCCCACCGGACCCGGGATCGGACTCCGCGCCGGATCCGGAGCGAGCTCCGGGAGCGACACCCCGCCGGGCCCGGGCTCGGGCGCCGGACGGGGGGGCCGGCCGGCCGGGGGCTGGGTCACCGCAGGTCGGGGTGGCCGGGCCACGGGGTGTCGGCCGGGCGCAGGGAGCGGTAGCCGTCGGCGCGGGCGGCGTGCACGGCGAGCAGGCCGACCACCGCCGCGGGTGAGTTCAGCCGGCCCTCGAGGACGGCCCGCACGGCGGCGTCGAGCGGCACCCAGGCGCCGTGGATCTCCGCCTCCTCACCGTCGCGCTCGTGGAGCTCGGCCTCGGGGACCTCGCTCGGCCCGCGGGCCAGGAAGATCCGGTTGGCCTCCGAGGACGAGCCGGGACTGTTGTGGAAGTCCACCAGGACGTCCCACTGCTCCGCCCTCAGGTCGGCCTCCTCCGCCAGCTCCCGCTGGGCCGCCGCGGCGGGGTCCTCGCCGTCGACGTCGAGCAGGCCGGCGGGGATCTCCCACATGGTCATCCCGACGGGACGACGGTACTGGTTGATCAGCAGCACCCGGTCGTCGTCGTCGAGCACCAGCACGGACACCGCGCCCGGGTGGGTGATGTAGTCGCGCCGGAGCGGGTCGGTGCCCTGGGACAGCTCGAACTCGTCGCGCTGCACGTTCCAGATGAAGCCCTCGTAGACCGTCTCGGAGGCCACCGTGCGGCGGTCGCTGGGCCGGTCCGAGATCTCCTCGGGGGCGAGCTGTCGGATGTCCATGGGGTCCTTCCGGGTCGGCCGCCCCGCACGGGTCGGCGGGGACGAGGGGTCTGGCGGGGACGGCGCAGGCGCCGCGCCCCGGTGGGGACACGGCGCCTGCGCCGGGCGGCCCGTGGCGCACGGGCCGGGGCCTCAGCGGCCCTCGGCCTCCCGGCGCTCGAGCGCCGCCTTGACGAGGCCGTCGAACAGCGGGTGCGGGCGGGTCGGGCGGGACATGAGCTCGGGGTGCGCCTGGGTGCCCACGTAGTAGGGGTGCACGTCGGCGGGCAGCTCCACGAACTCCACGAGGGTGCCGTTCGGCGAGGTCCCCGAGATCACCAGTCCGGCCTGCTCCAGGCCCTCCCGGTACTCGTTGTTGACCTCGTAGCGGTGGCGGTGGCGCTCCTTGACGGTGGTGGAGCCGTAGGCGCCGGCCACCACGGACCCGTCGCGCAGCCGTGCGTCGTAGAGGCCCAGCCGCATGGTGCCGCCGAGGTCCCCGGCGCCCTCCACGAACTGCTTCTGCTCGTCCATGGTCGCCACGACCGGGAACGCGGTGTCCGGCTCGAACTCGGTGGAGGACGCCCCGGCGAGACCGAGCTCGGTGCGGGCGTACTCGATCACCATGCACTGCAGGCCCAGGCACAGGCCCAGGGTGGGGATGCGGTGCTCGCGGGCGAAGCGCAGGGTGCCCAGCTTGCCCTCGATGCCGCGGATGCCGAACCCGCCCGGGACGCAGATGGCGTCCACGTCGCCCAGTTCCCGCTGGGCGCCCTCGGGGGTCTCGCACAGGTCGGAGGCGACCCACTTGATCTTCACCCGCGCGTCGTTGGCGAAGCCGCCCGCCCGCAGGGCCTCCGAGACGGAGAGGTAGGCGTCCGGCAGGTCGATGTACTTGCCCACCATGGCCACCGTGACGAAGTGGGACGGCTCGTGCACGGCCTTCAGCAGCCGGTCCCACTGCCCCAGGTCGGCGTCCTGGTAGTCCAGACCGAGGTAGTCGAGGATGTAGGTGTCCAGTCCCTGGGAGTGCAGGGTCTTGGGGATGTCGTAGATGCTCGGGGCGTCCGGGCAGGAGATCACCGCGTCGTGGTCGACGTCGCAGGCGTTGCCGATCTTGCGCAGCATCGTGTCCGGGACCTGCCGGTCGGAGCGCAGCACGAGCGCGTCGGGCTGGATCCCGAGCCCGCGCAGGGCGGCCACGGAGTGCTGGGTGGGCTTGGTCTTGAGCTCGCCGGAGGGCCCGATGTAGGGGATCAGGGACACGTGCAGGTAGAACACGTGGCGGCGGCCGACGTCCTGGCGGACCTGGCGGGCGGCCTCGATGAAGGGCTGGGACTCGATGTCGCCGACCGTGCCGCCGATCTCGGTGATGATGATGTCCGGCTGGTCGTCGTCCTGCGCGCGGCGGCGCATCCGGTTCTTCAGCTCGTCGGTGATGTGCGGGATGACCTGCACGGTGTCGCCGAGGTACTCGCCGCGACGCTCCTTGGCGATGACCGTGGAGTACACCTGTCCGGTGGTCACGTTCGCCGAGGCGTCGAGGTTCTCGTCGAGGAAGCGTTCGTAGTGGCCGATGTCGAGGTCGGTCTCCGCCCCGTCGTCGGTCACGAAGACCTCACCGTGCTGGAAGGGGTTCATGGTGCCCGGATCGACGTTGAGGTACGGATCCAGCTTCTGCATCGTCACGGACAGCCCCCGTGCCCGCAGCAGCATCCCGAGGGAGGAGGCGGTCAGGCCCTTGCCGAGGGAGGAGGCGACGCCGCCCGTCACGAAGATCTGACGGGTCACCTTGCCCGGTCGCTGGTTTTCGGTCTGCTGTGCGCCGGCCACGTGGGCGGCTTCGTTTGCATTCACCACGGAATTCGACCCTATCATTCTTGCCCCTGCGGGACACCGGTTGCGTGCTGCGGATCACCGTGCGGCCGGCCGCGCGTGCGGCGGCCTCCGGACGGGCGACGGGCTCAGAGCTGCGCGTCGCGGACGAGCTCGCGGGCGTGCTCGCGCGCCGCCGCGGAGTCCTCGTGACCCGCGAGCATGCGGGCCAGCTCCACCACGCGCTCCTCCTCGTCCAGCACGCGCACGTCGCTGACGGTGGAGTCCCGGCTCTTGGTGACGAGGATGTGCTGGTCCGCGAAGGCGGCCACCTGCGGCAGGTGCGTCACCACGAGGACCTGGACGTGCTGGGCCAGCATCTTCAGCCGGCGCCCGATCTCCACGGCCGCCTTGCCGCCCACGCCCGAGTCCACCTCGTCGAAGACGAACGTGGGCACGGGGTCGACCGCGGCGAGGACCACCTCGATGGCGAGCATCAGCCGGGACAGCTCACCGCCGGAGGCGCCCTTGCCGAGGGGCCGCGGGGCGGCACCGGCGTGGGGCTTCAGCAGGAACGCGATCTCGTCCCGGCCGTGGCCGGAGAACTCCTCGGTGGGCTCCACCTCGATGACCAGGGAGGCGTTGGGCATCGCCAGGGCCGTGAGCTCGGCGCTGACGGCCTCGGAGAGCCGGTGCGCGGCGTCCTGCCGCCGCTCGGTCATCCGCGCGGCCAGCTCGCTCAGCCCGGCGTGCAGCTGCTCGAGGCGACCGCGCAGCTCCTGCTCCCGGGCGGGGTCGTCGGTGAGCTCGTCGAGCCGGGTCCGCGAGCGCTGCGCCCACTCGAGGACCTCGTCCACCGTGGCCCCGTACTTGCGGGTGAGCGCCTTCAGCTTGGCCCGGCGGGCCTCGACCTCGGCCAGGCGGGCCGGTCCCTCGTCGTCGAGTCCGGACGCGTAGCCGGAGAGGTCCGCGGCGATGTCGTTGACGAGCACGGCCAGCTCGGCGACCCGGCCCGCGAGCTCCTCCAGGTCGCGGTCCGAGCCCGCCTCCTGGTCCAGGGCCCGGTGCGCGGCGGCGATGAGCGCGGTCGCGTCCGCGCTGTCGCCGTCGGAGAACTCCCCGCCGCTCAGGGCCGCGTGCGCGGTCAGCGCCGCGGCGCGCAGCTGTTCCAGGTTGGTGAGCTTCTGGCTCTCCTGGTCGAGCCGCTCGTCCTCGCCGGGCTCGGGGTCCACCGCGTCGATCTCCTCGAGGGCGCCCTGCAGGGTCTGGGCCTCGAGGGCGCGTTCCCGGCCGTGCTCGGTGACCTCCCGCAGGGTCTGCTGCACGGTGCGGTACTCGGCGAGCAGCTCCCGGTAGCGCCGCAGGTCGGCCGCGAGCTCCTCCCCCGCGTACTGGTCGAGGGCGTGGCGCTGGGCGGCCGCCGACTTCAGCCGCAGCTGGTCGGACTGCCCGTGCACCGCCACGAGGGTCTGCCCCACGGCCGAGAGCGTGCCCACGGGGGCGGAGCGGCCCCCGACGTGGGCCCGGCTGCGGCCCTCCGCCGTCACCGTGCGCGCCACGGTGACCAGGGCCTCGTCCGCGTCGCCGACGGGCTCGACGTCGACGGCTCCGCCGGCGTCCTCGACGAGTGCCGCGGCCGGGTGCCCCGCCGGGACCCGCACCACCGCCTCGGCGACGGCGCGCGGGGCCCCGAGCGCACGGCCCCGGCGTCGGAGCGGTTGCCGAGCAGCATCCCCAGCGCGGTGACCACCATGGTCTTGCCCGCGCCGGTCTCACCCGAGAGGATGCTCAGCCCCGGTCCGAGCGGCAGCACGGCGTCGGTGATGACGCCGAGGTCGTGGATGTGGATCTCCTCGATCATTCAGTCGGCCTCCGTCCTCTCGGGCGCGCTCCCGAGGGTCGCAGGGTCCGGGTCGTGGGGCATCTCGTGGCCCACCGTGGACTTCGGCAGCTCGGCCACCCGGCCCGCGCCGTCGGCGCCGACGGTGGACAGGGCGGCGGTCCGGGCCGCGGTCGTCTCCTGCGGGGGCACCGGTCCGCGCCAGCCCGTCGTGGGGAGCTCGAACTTCCGGACCAGCCGCTCGGAGAAGGGCGTGCGGTGCATCCGGGCGAGGTTGACCGCCTTCGGCGAGCGCACCACCTCGATCCGGGACCCGGGCGGCAGCTCGGTGGTCCGCCGGCCGTCGCACCACAGCACCCCCCGGGCGTCCGTGCGGGTGAGGACCTCCACGGCCATCATCGAGTTCGGGGAGATCACCAGCGGCCGGGCGAACAGGGCGTGGGCGCTCAGCGGGACGAGGAGCAGCGCCTCGACCTCCGGCCACACGACGGGCCCGCCCGCGGAGAACGCGTAGGCGGTGGAGCCGGTGGGGGTGGCCAGCACCACGCCGTCGCACCCGAAGGTGCTCAGGGGCCGCCGGTCCACCTCGACGACCACCTCGATCATCTTCTCGCGGTCGCCCTTCTCCACCGAGGCCTCGTTCAGCGCCCAGGTGTGCAGCACCTTCTTCTGGTCCTGCCACACGGTGACGTCGATGGTCATGCGCTGCTCCACCGTGTAGCGCCCGTCCACGATCGCCTCGACGGACTCGGCGAGGTCCGAGCGCTCGCTCTCGGCGAGGAAGCCGACGTGGCCGAGGTTCACGCCCAGCAGCGGGGTGTCCACGCTGCGCACCAGCTCGGCGGCCCGGAGGATGGACCCGTCCCCGCCGAGCACCATGACCAGCTCGATCTCCCGCAGCGAGACGTCCTCCTCGATGACCTCCACGGGCACGAGGGGCACCCCGTCCTCCTGGAGCGCCTCGAGGTCGGTGCGCGAGATCACCGGCACCAGACCGGCGTCGTGGAGCTGGAGGCAGGAGTCGCGCGCGGCGTCCTTGGCCTCCTGCCGGCCCATGTGGGCCATGACCAGGATCTTCCGGCTCACAGGATCCTCCCGTTCTGGGCTGCTCGGTGCACGCGGGCGTCGTCGGAACCGGGACCGGCCCGTGCTGCGCGCCGTGCCCGGGACCGGGCACCGCTCACCACCCTACGCGAGGGCGTGGACAGTCAGGGCGTGGCGCCCTCCACGTTCCGGCGGCACCACAGGAAGAACTCGTGGTTGCCGTCCTGACCGGGCAGCGGGCTGCGCTCCCGGCCCAGGACCGCGAGCCCGTGGGCGCGTGCGGCGGCGGCCACGGCGTCGACAGCCCGGGCCCGTTCCTGCTCGCTGGTGACCACGCCGGTGCGGGCGAGCCGGTCGGCGCCGACCTCGAACTGCGGCTTGACCATGAGCACCAGGTCACCGCCGGGCACGGTGGCGGCGGCCAGGGGGGCGACCACCAGGGTCAGCGAGATGAAGGAGAGGTCGCACACCGTCAGCTGGGCCGGGCCGCCGATGTCCTCGGGGCGCATCCAGCGCACGTTCGTGCCCTCGAACACCCGGACCCGGTCGTCCTGCCGCAGCGCGGGCACGAGCTGGTCGTGGCCGACGTCCACGGCGACCACCTCCCGGGCCCCGGCCCGCAGCAGCACGTCGGTGAAGCCCCCGGTGGAGGCGCCGGCGTCGAGGCACCGCCTGCCCGCCACGGTGATGTCCGGAAAGGCGGTCAGCGCGCCGGCCAGCTTGTGCCCCGCGCGGCTGACGTAGTCGGGGCCGTCCGCGGGCCGCACCTCCAGCCGGTCGCCGGCGCCCACACGGACGGAGGCCTTGGTGGCCGGCTCGCCGTTCACCAGCACCCTGCCCTCGGCGATCCAGCGGGCGGCCACGGTGCGGGAGCGGGCGAGCTCCCGGGTGGTCAGCTCCAGGTCCAGGCGCGCGCTCACCGGGACCCGCTCTGCTCCTGCCCCGCCTGCCGGCCGGGGACCAGTCCGGCCGGGACGGTCCCCGGCTCGGCGTTGAGCTCGGCGACGAGGTCGGCGTGCAGCTCCTCGTAGCGGCCGGGGTGCTCCGCGACGGGCAGCGCGTCCAGCTCCGCGGCCCGCTCGAGCACGGCGTCCACACGGTCGTGACCCGTCGGGGACGTCGTGCCGGCGTCGGAGCTCACGTCGCGGCCTCCCACTCCAGGACCGGGGCCACGGGTGCCTCCGCGTCGGGGTGCGCGGCCCACCAGGCCCCGCACGCGGCTCGCCACGCATCGAGGTCCTCCCGGGACCCTCGGATCCGCACCCGGGCGCCGTCCGTCTCGGCGGTCGCCGCCCCGCAGCGCGCCCGGTGGCCTCCGGGCGAGGCCGTGACCTCGACCTCCGGACAGGGGGCGAAGAGCTCCTCGAGGGTTCCGACGACGTGGTCGGGCCGCTCCGCGCTGCATGCGGCCAGGATGGTCTCGAGCGTGTCGACGCCGGTGAGCACCGCGACCGTGGCGAACCCGGCGGCGTTGCCGCCCCGGATGTCGGTGTCCAGCCGGTCCCCCAGGACCACGGGCCGAGTGCTGCCCGCGCGCTCGGCGGCGGTGCGGAAGATGGGGGCCTCCGGCTTGCCGGCCACCACCGGTGCCCGGTCGGTGGCGGCGGCGACCGCCGCCACCAGGGTCCCGTTGCCCGGGGCCAGGCCCCGCGCCTGCGGGATGGAGAGATCGGTGTTGGTCGCGACCCACAGCACGTCGGGATCGGCGAGGGTGTAGGACGCCTCGGCCAGCTGCGCCCAGCCGATGCCGGGGTCGAAGCCCTGGATGACGGCACGGGGCTCCTCCTCCTGTGTGCGGACCGGCACGAGCCCCGCGTCAGCGACCACGTCCGAGAGAGCCTGCGACCCCGTCACGAGCACCTTCGTGCCGGCAGGCAGACGCTGCGCGAGCACCTCGGCGCCGGCCTGGGCCGAGCTCGCCACGCCCTCGGGACCCGTGGGCACGCCCAGGTCCGTGAGGTGGGCCGCGACCGCGGCGACGGAGCGGGAGGCGTTGTTCGTCACGTAGATCACGGGCACGCCCTCCGAGGAGATCCGGCGCAGGACCTCCGGCGCCCCCGGGATCGCGTGCGGACCGGCGTAGACGACGCCGTCCAGGTCGCTCAGGACCGCGTCGTAGCGGTCGAGGAGTCGCTCAGACATCCTCGGCACCGCGTTCCTCGCCGTCGTCGGACCGATCGTCCGGGGCGGCACCGTGGTCCTCGGGATCCAGGAGCTCCTCGTCGTCGTCCGGATCCAGATCGTGCTCCGAACCGCCCTCGAAGTCGTCGTCGGGATCCAGATCGCCCTCCGCGGCGCCCTCGGACTCCTCGGACTCCTCGGACTCCTCGTCGGCACCCTCCTCGGCCCCCTCGTCGAGAACGTCGTCGGACTCGTGCTCCGTACTGTCGATCGTGCTGTCGCCGGTGCCGCCGACCGGTTCCTCCCGCAGGCCGGCCCGGGTGTCCTCGGGCACCGCGGCGGCCGCCGTGCCGGCGACGGTCGCGTCCTCCGGGGCGTTCTCCGGCTCGGCCAGGGCGACGCCGTCGGACGGTGCCTGCTCGGTCTCGTCCTCGTCGTCGAAGTCGAGGATCTCCGGCTCGGCGAACTGGCCGAGCCCCAGCGCCGCCTCGGCCACCACGGCCTGTCGGTCCCAGGTGAGCGCCTCGCGTGCCCGGTCGACGCCCCGGAGCGCCTCGGCGTAGGCGCGGAACAGGCGCGGGCTGTAGGAGAAGCCACGGTTCTTGTCGAGCTGCGGGATGCTCAGCGCCTCGACGGCGCCCTGGGCGTCCCCCTGGTCACGGCGCATGCCGGCGAGCACGATGGCGAGCTCGACCCGCTCACTGGTCTCGAGGGACGCGGCGGCCTCGGACGTCGCGAGCTCGACCGCCTTGTCGGTGCGGCCCAGCGCGCGTTCGCAGTCGACCATGAGGGGAAGGTGGATCTCGGCGCCGGTCATCCGGCGGAACGTTCGCAGCTCCTTGAGCGCCAGCGCGTAGTCCCCCGCCTCGTAGGCCGCGATGCCCGTGGCCTCCCGGACGGCGGCAATGCGACCGCCGCGGCGGCCTGCGGCCTGCGCGTGCTCGAGGGCCAGCGCGGGGTCGTCGGACAGGTAGCGGCCTGCCATGACCAGGTGCTTGGCGACGGCCTCGGCGTTGCGGGGCTCCAGGGCCCCCAGCTGGGCGCGGGTCGGCTTGTCCAGCTCCCGTCCCGTGATGTCCTCGTCGATCTCGGGAGCCCGGTGACGGTGCGTGGAGACCTCCGTGCGGTCGTCACGCGACCGCGGTAGCCCTCACCGCGGTCCGGGTAGCCACCACGCCGATCGTCCCTGCGGTCGTCACGCCGGTCACCACGCGGGGCGTAGCCACCGCGACGGTCACCCTGACCCTCGTCACGCCGACCGCGGTAGCCCTCACCATCACGACGAGGCCCACGCTCACCCCGGCCCTCGTCACGCCTCCCCCGGTAGCCCTCACCGCGGTCGGGAGAGCCACCACGCCGATCGTCACGCCGGTCATCGCGCCGGTCACCACGCGGGGCGTACCCGCCCCGACGCTCACCCTGACCCTCGTCACGCCGACCGCGGTAGCCGTCCGTCCGCCCCTCGCCGTCACGACGGGGCCCCCGCTCTCCGGCTCGGGCGTCACGACGCTCGCCCTGACCCGGCCGCTGGTCACGGTAGCCCCCGCGATTCTCGCCCCGGCTGTCACCGCGTCGGTCATCCCGCCGATCACCGCGCGGGGCGTAGCCACCACGGCTCTCACCCTGGCGGTCGTCGCTCCGGCCCCGGAAGCCCTGCGAACGGCTCTCTCCACCGGGTCGTCCAGCGGAACGCTCGCCGTCGCGGGAGAAGCTGCGGCGGGGTGCGCCGCTCGAGCGGTCGCCGTCGCGTCGGGCGCCTGCGCCGGACCGGCGGTCGCCGGAACCGCGGTTCCGGCGATCGCCCTGGGAACCGTGCTGGGAAGACTCGGACACGTACCGCTCCTCTGTGCCGTCCGGAAAGGGCCGGCGCTCGTGGATGTCGAAGGGGACCGCACGCGGGTCCGCCAATTGATCGTCCTCCATTCTAAGGGAGGCCCGCCCGGGCCCTTTGCGGTTCGCCGGGCCTGCTCCGGGACCGATAATTGGCCCATGACCAAGAAACCCCTCACGTCCCACCTGCTGGTGCGCGTGCTCCTCGGCATCGTCCTGGGCATCGCCTGCGGGTTGTTCTTCCCCGAACCGCTCGCACGGGTGTTCCTGACGTTCAACGGCCTGTTCAGCGCCTTCCTCGGCTTCATCGTGCCGCTGCTCATCCTCGGCCTCGTCACCCCTGCCATCGCGGACCTCGGGCGGGGAGCCGGGAAGTGGCTGGGCATCACGGCAGGCATCGCCTATGCGTCCACGGTCTTCTCCGGAGTTCTCGCCTACCTCGTCGCGCGCGGCAGCTACCCCTGGCTGCTGGGCGGGCAGCAGGACGTCAACCCGCTGGCCAACCCGGAGGAGAGCGCGCTCACGGGGTACTTCGTCGTCGAGATGGAGCCCGTCTTCGGTGTCATGACCGCGCTGCTGCTCTCTTTCTGCCTGGGAGTGGGGATCACGCTCATTCCGGGTGACACCCTGCACCGGACCATGGACGACCTCCGGCGGATCATCATGCGGATCGTGGAGCTCGTCATCATTCCGTTGCTCCCCGTCTACATCTTCGGCATGTTCCTGGGCCTCAGCATGACCGGGCAGATCGCCGCCGTCATCTCGACCTTCTTCAAAGTCGTCGTGCTCGCCCTCGTCCTGACGATCGTCCTGCTGCTCGTCCAGTACGGGATCGCCGGCGCCTACGCCCGGCGCAACCCGCTGGTGCTCCTCAAGAACATGCTGCCGGCCTATGCGACGGCCCTGGGCACGTCCTCCTCCGCCGCCTCCATCCCGGTGACCCTCAAGTGCGCCGAGGCCAACGGGGTCAGCAAGCCGGTCGCCGGCTTCGCCGTCCCGCTGTGCGCCACCATCCACCTGGCCGGCTCCACCATGAAGATCGTCCTGTTCTCCCTGGCCATCATGACGATCACCGGGATGCCCGTCGACACCCTGACCTACCTGGGCTTCGTCCTGATGCTGGGCATCACGATGGTGGCGGCCCCCGGCGTCCCCGGCGGGGCCATCATGGCCGCCGTGGGCATCATGCAGAGCATGCTGGGCTTCGACGAGACCGCGGTCGGTCTCATGATCGCCACCTACATCGCCATCGACTCGTTCGGCACGGCGACCAACGTCACGGGCGACGGCGCGATCGCCGTGGTCGTGGACAAGCTCGTCGGCAGGCGCAGCGACGTGCCGGAGATCGGCACGGAGCCGGACGACGCGCGGGTACTCGTCCCCGGGCGCTGACACGCCGTCGCCGTCCACGACCAAGGCCCCGACCACGTGGTCGGGGCCTTGGTCGTACCGTGCAGGTGGAGCCGTCGGTCAGGTCTCCACGGCCCAGTAGAGTTCCGTCACCATGTCCTCGGGATCGTCGCCCGGATGCGGCTCCGTCACGTAGACCTCCCACAGCGGCACGCCGAGGCGCAGGTGCCGCTCCTGCGCCCATGCCCGCAGCTTCTCCCACGACGAGCCCAGCCCGTCGTAGTTGCCGCGGTGCGTGTAGGTCACCGCCCGGGTCGCGGGGATCCGCCCGACGACGACGGACCCCGCCGGCGCCACCTTGTCCTCCAGCGGGAACCCGACCTCGAGCTGGACGACCGGTCCGGGCTCGGAGTGGTAGAGCGACAGAGCCGGCCCGGCTGGGCGGAGCTCACCGCGGTCGATCCGCTGACCCAGCTCGTGGAACGCGGCATCGAAGAACTCCCGCAGCTCGGACATCGGCACCTCCCCCGCCACGACCGCGGTCGTCTGCTCACCCACGTCCACGACCCGTGGTTCCTCGGCATTTTGCCGCATGGCTCCCCCTCGAGACCGTCGGCTCCGTGTTCTCCGACGATAGGCCGACGACGGGCATGGGGAAAGGCCCCGCACCGGTTCCGGGTGGGGGCCTGGGGGGTGTCGGTGGCGCGGGGGCCGGTGCTGTGGGTCGGTGT
>NZ_MKJW01000108.1:0-28191 GCF_001942375.1 Kocuria sp. CNJ-770 | reverse complement strand
GTGGGCTGGCGGGTGGCTGGGGACTCAGCGGGAGTTGGGGGATTCGGCGGTGCTGGGGGACTCGGCGGTGCTGAGGGAGCGGCAGGCGGGTCAGGGGGACAGCCGGTAGCCGCGCTTGATCACCGTCTCCACCACCGGGGCGGGCAGGGCCTTGCGCAGCCGCGAGATCACCATCTCCAGAGCGTGCTCGGTGTCCAGGCCCGGCACCGCGGAGAGCAGCTGCGCCCGGGACACCACCGCGCCGGGGCTGGCCGCCAGCGCCCGCAGCACCGTCACCTGCGCGTCGGAGAGCGGGACGAACTCGCCGTCCAGCGCGGTGCCGGTGCTCATCAGCCGCAGCGTCCCGTACCGGGTGGGCAGCACCACGGTGCGCTCCTGCGCGGCGTGGGTGCACACGGCCCGGACCAGGGCGCCCAGCCGGAACCGCTCGGGCACCAGCGGCTCCACCCCGGCCTCCAGCAGGGGCCCGGCGCACACCGGGCCGACCGCGGCGGCCGTGACGTCGGTGCGCAGCGCCTCCACGAGCTCGTCGTAGTGCCCGGCCTCCTGCGCGGTGCTGAACAGGGAGTCCACCGCCGGCGCGGCCGTGAAGGTCAGGACGTCGATCCGGCGCTCGCACACGTCCCGGATGAGGGCGGGCAGGCGCTCGCCGTCGTCGGCGGAGAGCCAGCGGTAGGGGGCCACGGTGTCCACGCGGGCGCCGGCGGCCACGAGCCGCTCGAGCTGCAGCTCGTCGGTCAGCCCGTGCAGCTGCACGGCCACGCGGGTCCCGCGCACGCCGTCGGCCAGGAGCCGGTCCACCACGGAGGAGGTCCGCTCGTCGGCGGAGACCTCGGGGTCGTCGAGCTCGAGAGAGAGCACCTGGCCGCGGGCCTTCGCGCCGCGGGTGAGCACGCGGGCGGCACGGAACGCGTCCCGCAGCTCCTCGCCCAGGCCGGCGGCGTCGGCGGCCTCGAACCACCGGCGGAGCCCGTAGGCGGTGGTGACCACGAGGACCTCCGGGCGGTGGGCCAGCAGCGTGCGGGTGTCCTCGATCACCCGGGTGTCCTCGGTCACGGGGGAGATCATCAGGGCGGGCGCGTGCACCACCTGCGCGCCGCGGCGCTCCAGGGCCGAGATGAAGTCCGTGGCCCGGCGGTGGGCGGTCACGCCCACGCGGAACCCGGTCAGCTCGCCGAGCGCGGGGGCGGAGGGTGCAGCGGTCATGGCCCGAGGATATGGCCGCCCTGTGACCGCCGTGTTTCCGCGTGTTTCCGCCGGCGCACTCCCGCCCGGCCGGCTCCGGCCGGGCGCGTTCACACCCCGGCGGGGTCGCGCCCGCGGCGCCCTCGCGCACCGGGATGCGCGGACCGGTCAGCAGCACCGGCCCGGCGCCGGCCTCGGCGGCCGCACGCTCGGCGTCGGTCGCGGGGCGGCGCTGGCCCCGCTCGAGCACGTAGTCCTGCGAGTCGTCCGGGGCGGCGTCGTTGACGAAGGACCGGAACCGGCGCAGCCGCTCGGGGTCCTTCAGGGTCGCGGCCCACTCGTCCTCGTAGCGGTCCACGTGCCGGGCCATGGCCTCCTCCAGCTCCTCGCCGACGCCCAGGGAGTCCTCGACGACGACGGCGCGCACGTGCTCGATGCCGCCGTCGAGCTCCTCCTGCCACCGGGCCGTGCGCTGCATCCGGTCCGCGGTGCGGATGTAGTACATCAGGTACCGGTCGATGTAGCGGACCAGGGTGTCGTCGTCCAGGCCCTGGGCCAGCAGCTGGGCGTGGGCCGGCGTGGCCCCGCCGTTGCCGCCGGTGTAGAGGTTCCAGCCGTCGGTGGTGGAGATGACGCCCACGTCCTTGCCGCGGGCCTCGGCGCACTCGCGGGCGCAGCCGGAGACGCCCATCTTGAACTTGTGCGGGGAGCGCAGCCCCCGGTAGCGCAGCTCGAGCCGCACGGCCATGCCCACGGAGTCCTGCACCCCGTAGCGGCACCAGGAGGAGCCCACGCAGGACTTCACGTTGCGCAGCGCCTTGCCGTAGGCCTGCCCCGACTCGAAGCCCGCGTCCACGAGCTCCCGCCAGATCTCGGGCAGCTGCTCGAGCCGGGCGCCGAACATGTCCACCCGCAGGGCCCCGGTGATCTTGGTGTAGAGCCCGTACCTGCGCGCGACCTCGCCGAGCACGATGAGCTTCTCCGGGGTGATCTCCCCGGCCGGCACACGGGGGACCACGGAGTAGGTGCCGTCCTTCTGCATGTTCGCCAGCGCTCGGTCGTTGGTGTCCTGCAGGGCGCCGCGCCCGGCGTCGAGCACGTACTCGTCGCGCTGGGAGGCGAGCACGGAGGCCACCACGGGCTTGCAGATGTCGCAGCCCAGGCCCGTGCCGAACCGGCCCACCACCTCGTCCCACGAGGACAGGTCCAGGGCGCGCACGGCCTCGAAGAGCTCGGCGCGGGAGAGCTCGAAGTGCTCGCACAGGGCGGTCGAGACCTCCACCCCGGCCTTGGCGAGCTCCAGGTCCAGGGTCTTCTTGAGCATCGGGACGCAGGAGCCGCACTGGGTGCCGGCCCGGGAGCACTTCTTCAGCTCGCCGATCTCGTGCACGCCGCAGCCGATCTGCTCGCGCACCGCCCCGGTCGTCACGTTGTTGCAGGAGCACAGCACGGCGTCGTCGGGGAGATCGCCGGCCGGGGCCTCCGCACCGGAGGCGGAGAGGTAGGCGCCGGGCTCGCCGGGCAGCTCCCGGCCGAGCAGCGGGCGCAGCGCGTTGTACGGCTCGGCGTCCCCGACG
Organism: Kocuria sp. CNJ-770; assembly: GCF_001942375.1. Classification (NCBI taxonomy): domain Bacteria; kingdom Bacillati; phylum Actinomycetota; class Actinomycetes; order Micrococcales; family Micrococcaceae; genus Kocuria; species Kocuria sp. CNJ-770. The sequence continues at coordinate 25,429 of NZ_MKJW01000108.1, read as the reverse complement.
AACACCCCGCCCAGCAGGGTCCTCGCGTCCTGGGTCACCACGACCTTCTGGTACATCCCCCGGGCCGGGTCCGCGTAGACGACCTCGAGGCAGTCCTCGGTCTCGCCGTAGGCGTCGCCGAAGGAGGCCACGTCCACGCCGGCGAGCTTGAGCTTCGTCGCGGTGTCGAAGCTGCCGAACGTGGAGCGCCCGCCCGCCAGGCGGTCGGCCACGATCTCCGCCATGGTGTTCGCCGGGGCCACCAGGCCCAGGCACTCCCCGTTCCAGGAGGCCACCTCGCCGATCGCCCAGACGTGCTCCGCGGAGGTCCGGCACGCGTCGTCGATCACCACGCCGCCGCGCGGAGCGGTCTCGATCCCGGCGTTGTAGGCCAGCCGGTCCCGGGCCCGGATGCCCGTGGCCACGATCACCAGGTCCGCCTCGAGGTCGGCGGAGTCCCGGAACTCGACGGCGCAGACCTCGCCGTCGGCCTTGCGCAGCCCCACCCCGGAGGGCCGCTCGCCCAGGTGCAGGCGCACGCCCCGGGCGGAGATCAGGGCGTTGAGGGACCGGCCGGCGCCCTCGTCGAGCTGGGCGTTCATCAGCCACCGGCGGGAGTGCACCACGGTGGCCTCCGCGCCGAGCTCCTGCAGCCCGCCCGCTGCCTCGAGGCCCAGCAGGCCTCCGCCGATCACCACGCCGCGCGGGGTGCGGCCGTAGCGGGCCCGCAGCTGCTCCACCTCGGCCCGGATCGCCGCGACGTCGTCGAGGGTGCGGAAGACGAGGGCGTGCTGGGCGCCGGGGATGTCCAGGCGGGCGGCGGCGGAGCCGGTGGCGAGCACGAGCTCGTCGTAGCCGGTGACCGTCCCGTCGGCGGCGGTCACGGTGCGCGCCGCGGGGTCGATCTCCCGCGCCGCCACGCCCTGGCGCAGGTCCACCCGGGGGTCCTGCCACACGGTGCCCCCGCCCAGGGTCAGGTCGATCTGCCCGTCCGGGCCGGTGAGGGCCTTGGACAGCTGCACGCGGTCGTAGGGCACCCACGGCTCGTCGGCGAACACGGTCAGGCGCACGTGGTGGTCCTCCGCGGAAAGCACCGCCTCCGCGAAACGGTGGGCGGCGGGTCCGCCGCCGACCACGACGACGTGCTGCGGGGAACGGGCCGAGAAGGGGGAGCGGGTCACGGAAGACCTCCGGGAACGGTGGCGGGCAGGGCGTCGGGCACGACTCTAGGAGGACGGGATTGCCCCGCGGTTGCCCTGCCGTTCCGCGGGCTTTTCGCTTTCCTCACCGTCCTCCCGGGGGTCGTGAGCGGCGTTTGACCGGGGCGAAACGGTGCGGGAGCGGCCCCGAAACCGGGCCCGCCTAACGTCGATCCCGACGTTGCCGGACCCGCGGCCCGGGCACCCGCCCGGCCCGCGGCCCGAGCACCCGCCCGACCGTCCGCCCGACCAGCAGGAGGCCCCCCATGACCGCGACGCTCCCGGAAGCTCCCACCCGCCCCACCGGCCCTGCCACCGCCTGGCACGACGTGTGCGCCCTCACGGACCTGGAGCCCCTGTGGGGCGAGGCGGCCCGCGTGGCCGGCCGGCAGGTGGCGCTCTACCGCGTGGACGGCACCACGGTGCTGGCGGCCGACCACCGCGACCCCCGCACCGGGGCCTGCGTGATGGCCCGGGGCATCCTCGGCTCCCGCGGGGCGGCGGTGACGGTCGCCTCGCCGCTGCACAAGGAGGTCTACGACCTCGGCTCCGGCCGGTGCCTCAGCGGCGACGGACCGGAGCTGCCCGTCCACCCCGTCCTGGTGCGGGACGGGCGGGTCCTCGTGGCGCTGCCGAGCGCACCGCCTGTCGTCGGGGAACTCCCCGGCGGGCGTCCCTAAGATGAGCGGGTGACCCGACAGCGTCCTTCTCGCAGCTCCCGGTGGCCGTGGCCGCCCCGGGGCCCCCGCGGCGCCGCCCGGCGCCCTCGCCGGGGCCGGTGGCTCCTCGCCGCGGCACTGGTGCTGGTGCTCGCGCTGCTGACCGTGCTGACCGCCCTCCTGGACCGGCCGGAGCCCTCCCCGCAGGCCGAGGAGGAGACGCTCTCCTGCGAGCCCTACGGCCTCGAGCTCGAGGCGCCCGTGCGCCAGCGGCAGAGCGCCGAGGACCGGGGTCTGTTCGACGGCGACCTGTTCGGGCCGGCGGAACGGACCCAGGACCGGTTCGACCTCGCCTTCGAGCACGCCGGGGTGACCAGCAGCTATCACGTGCTCGCGCAGGGCGTGGACTGGAGCCGGCCCGTGGGCGTGGTCTTCCGCCTGCACGGGGACGGGGCCTGGGAGTTCGAGAGCCCCGAGTACAACGTCTCCTGCCTGGCCGAGGTGGCGCGCACCCACAACATGATCCTCGTGGTGCCCCGCACCCCGGACCGCGCCGGAGCGATCACCTGGTGGGAGGAGTCCGAGCGGAACGCCGCGTGGTTCCGGGCCCTCGTGGAGGAGCGCCTCCTGCAGGACTACGACATCGACCGCTCGCGCACCTGGCTCACCGGCTACTCCGGGGGCGCCCAGCTGATCGCCCGGGAGCTGCTGGCCGACCACGTGGACCTCGTCCCCGGCGGCGGGGCGATCCTGCTGGGCGGGGGCCAGGCGCCCCCGGAGGCGGAGGCGCAGCCCACCCGCGAGCAGCTGCGGGACCTGCGGCTGCACTGGGACGTGGGGGAGGACGACGACGGCACCGACCCCAAGGCGACCTTCAACGCCCTGCGCGCCGCCCGCGACGGCTACCGCTGGTACGCGCAGGCCGGCTACGACGGCGTGGAGCTGCGGGTCCGCGAGGGCGTGGACCACTTCGAGCTGCCCGATGCGCGGATCCTCGAGCGGGTCCTGACGCGCGCGGAGGAGGACTCGGCCGACGAGGCCGGATAGCCCCGCGGGCGCCGACCGGACCGCGCCCGGCGTTTGCGATCGTCACAGTAGGTCACGAAGCCGGTGACGGGCTGCCGTCCCCCGCCGTGCGCCGGGTGCTCCCGTAGTCTCGGATCCGCATCACTGTGCCTTCCGGCCCATCAGGGGCCCGGGGGCCGTGCCGGGGGGCGCGGCGGCGGACGACGCCGGTCGGGATGCACCGTACCGATCTTCCGTGGGGGAGCCCAGTGACCGAAGAACGAACCCGTCCTGCCATCGGCGGCACGGCCGCGGGGGCCCACTCCGAGCGTGCCGGGGACGCCGCGAGGCGTCGTCCGTCCCGACGCCTCGCCGGAGTCGATGCCGCCCGCGGTCTGGCACTGTTCGGGATGGTGGCGGTGCACACGATCCCCTCCTGGGACGAGCAGACGGGCGAACCGGATCTGTCCTGGACGCTGTTCGCCGGTCACTCGGCGGCTCTGTTCGCCACCCTGGCCGGAGTGAGCCTGGCCTTCGCCACGGGAGGGCGCACCGCGCACACCGGTCGACGGATGACGGCGTCGCGGTGGGCCCTGGCGGGCCGGGCAGGAGTGATCGCGGGGGTCGGCCTGCTGCTGGGCTTCCTGGATCTCCCGGTCAACAACATCCTCGTCTACTACGGGATGCTCTTTCTGCTGGCGATTCCGTTCCTCCGCCTGCGCACTCCCATCCTCCTGCTCAGCGCGGCCCTGTTCGCGCTGCTCGCGCCGTTCGTGATGCAGTGGTCGCTCACGTTCCTGCCGGGGCACGAGTACGACAATCCCGGATTCGTCGACCTCCTCGGCGACCCGGGAACGGTGGTCTCGCAGCTGTTGCTGACCGGCACCTATCCGGCCCTCCCGTGGATGTCGTTCCTCCTGGCCGGGCTGGCCGTGGGCCGGATGGACCTGACCAGCCGGAGGGTGCAGACCGGGCTCGCCGCCGTCGGCGCCGCTCTGGCCCTCGTGATGTGGTCGGCCTCCCTGATCTCGCTCCGCGTCCTCGGCGGCTACGAAGCGATCGCCCGGGGCACGCCGTGGATGGACGATGCGCAGATCGACGAGGTCATGATCTTCGGCGGCGACCCGAGCCTGCCCACCGACACCCTGTGGTGGCTCCTGATCTCGGCCCCGCACTCGAACACGCCGTTCTCCCTGGCACTCGACGTGGGCCTGGCGCTCTCCGTGCTCGGCATCTGCCTGCTCCTGGAGCGCGTGGCCGGCCGGATCCTCCGACCGGTCGCCGCCGCGGGGTCCATGACGTTCACCCTGTACACCGCCCATCTCCTGCTGCTGTGGCCGGAGTACTACGACGCGGCCCCGCTCGCGTGGACCGGCGGGCAGATCGTGGCTTTCGTGGTGTTCGCCCTCGTGTGGCAGCGGGCGAGAGGGCAGGGGCCGCTGGAGACGGTCGTCGCCCGCAGCACCAAGGCCATCGCCCGGCGGGTGCTGGCACGTGACCCGGACGGATCGACGCCGGCGGACCGACCCCTTCGCTGACCGGACGGCCACGCCGTCCGGCGCCCCTGTCCTCGGGGCCGTACGAGCCGGCACCGCCGACGGGTCCGAGCGGTCCAGCGGACGCTGCGGGCGCGGTGACGCCGTCGGCCGCGGCGGAGGGCGCGGTCAGAGTCCCAGGGCGGTGCCGAGCTCGGCGCGGATGCGGGTGAGCTTCTCGGCGGCGGCCGCCCGCGCGGCCGGCAGGCCCGCCCGGTCCGGCACCGGGGCCACGACCTCGAGGTAGCACTTGAGCTTCGGCTCGGTGCCGGACGGGCGCACGATCACCCGGGTGTCGTCGGCGGTGAGCAGGCGCAGGCCCTCGGTGGGCGGCAGGCCGGTGTCCGGGGAGGTGAGGTCCTCCACGCGCACCACGTCCGAGCCGCCCAGGGCGGTGGGCGGGGCGTCCCGCAGCGCCGCGGTCATCGCCGGGATCCGGGCGAGGTCGGCCACGCGGATGCTCAGCTGGTCGGTCGCGTGCAGGCCGTGGGCCACGGCGAGCTCGTCGAGGACGTCCTGCAGCGTGCGGCCCTGGGCCCGCAGCTCGTCGGCCAGCACCGCGACCGCGACCGCGGCGCTGATCCCGTCCTTGTCCCGCACGACGTCGGGGGCCACGCAGTAGCCCAGCGCCTCCTCGTAGCCGTAGGCCAGCCCCGGCACCCGGGCGATCCACTTGAAGCCGGTCAGGGTCTCGCGGTGGGGCAGACCGGCGGCGGCGGCGATCCGCCCGAGCAGGCGGGAAGAGACGATCGAGTTGGCGAGCACCGCGTCGGCGCGGCCGGCGCACCGGGCCGCCGCGGCGTGGCCCAGCAGCGCGCCGACCTCGTCGCCGTGCAGCATCCGCCAGCCGTCGCCGTCGGGCACCGGGACGGCCGCGGCCACCCGGTCGGCGTCGGGGTCGTTGGCCAGAACCAGATCGGCGTCCTGGGCGCGGGCGGCCGCCAGTGCCAGGTCCAGGGCCCCGGGCTCCTCGGGGTTGGGGAACGCGACGGTGGGGAAGTCGGGGTCGGGCTCCGCCTGCTCGGCGACCACGTGGACGTCGGCGAAGCCGGCCCGCCGCAGCGCCTGCGCGGCGGCGCGCCCGCCCACCCCGTGCATGGGGGTCAGGACGACGCTCAGCTCCCGCGCCCGTGCCGCGGCCTCGGGGACCACCGCGCGGAGGTAGTCCTCCTCGACGCCGCCGGGCAGGACCGTCCACCCGGAGGCGGCCCGCGGGATGCCGGCCACGGGCCCGACAGCGGCGATCCGCTCGGCGATCAGCCGGTCGTGCGGGGCCACGATCTGGCAGCCCCGGGCCTCCGGCGCCACGGCACGGCCGCCCAGGTAGACCTTGTACCCGTTGTCCGCGGGCGGGTTGTGGCTGGCCGTGACCATCACGCCCACCTCGGCCGCGAAGGCCCGCACCGCCCAGGCGAGGACCGGGGTGGGCAGGGCCGAGGGCATCAGCAGGGTCTCGATGCCGGCCGCGGTGAACACCGCGGCGGTGTCCCGGGCGAAGACGTCCGAGTTGTACCGGGCGTCGTAGCCACCACGGCCCGCAGGGGCCGGTCGCCGGACGCGCCCTCGGAGTCGTCCCGGAGCGCGGCGCTGCCGCCGCCGGCAGCGCGGGGGTCGGCATCCCCGGGGGCGGAACCCATGGCGCCGGTCTCCACCGCTGCGATGTCCTCGGCGTCGGCCTGGACGGCGGCGGCCCTCCCCGCGGTGGCGACCACGTGGGCGGCCAGCCCGGCGGCAGCGCGCAGCACCACCACGCGGTTCATCCGCATCGGCCCGGCGCCGAGGGCGGCCCGCAGCCCGGCGGTGCCGAACTGCAGGGTGCCGGAGAACCGGTCGGCCAGCTCGGCGCGGACCGCGGCGTCGCCGGCTCCGGCCCGCTCGGCGAGCTCCGTGAGCTCGGCGCGGGTGACGGGGTCCGGGTCGTCCGCCGCCCAGGCGCGCGCGGCGGCGAGGAGGTCGGGCTCGGGGCGGGTGTCGGTGCTCATGGGGGCTCCTCCTGGGGACGGGACCGGTGCGCGGCGTGCCGGGCGGCACCGTCCGCCCGGCCGGGGCCGGTCAGCGCTGGGCGACGATGTCAGAGCTGGGCGACGATGCGCGCCAGCAGCTGCGAGATCCGGGGCCCGGCCGCCTGCCCGGCCTCGATGACCTCCTCGTGGGACAGCGCCGTGGCGGAGATCCCGGCGGCCTGGTTGGTGACCAGCGAGATGCCGAAGACCTCCATGCCCGCGTGCCGGGCGGCGATGGCCTCCAGGGCGGTGGACATGCCCACGAGGTCGGCGCCGAGCACCCCGGCCATCCGCACCTCGGCGGGCGTCTCGTAGTGCGGGCCGGGGAACTGGGCGTAGACGCCCTCGTCCAGGGTGGGGTCCACCGTGCGGGCGAGCTCGCGCAGCCGCGGGGAGTAGAGGTCGGTGAGGTCCACGAACGTGGCGCCCTCCAGCGGGGAGCGGCCGGTGAGGTTGAGGTGGTCGCTGATCAGCACCGGGGTGCCCGGCCCCCACGCGGGGTTCAGTCCGCCGCAGCCGTTGGTCAGGATCATGGTGCCGGCCCCGGCGGCGGCCGCGGTGCGCACGCCGTGCACCACGGCACGCAGCCCTCGGCCCTCGTAGTAGTGGGTGCGCGCACCGATCACCAGGGCGTGCCTGCCGGCGGGGGTGCGCACGGAGCGCAGCGTGCCGACGTGGCCCTCGAGGGCGGGCGGGGTGAAGCCCGGGATCTCGGTGGCGGGGACCTCGGCGACGGTCTCGCCGATGAGCTCGGCCGCCTGGCCCCACCCGGAGCCGAGGGTCAGGGCGATGTCGTGCGTGTCGACCCCGGTGGCCCGGCGGAGGGCCTCGGCGGCCTCCTGGGCGAGCTCGAAGGGGTCGGTGCCGGGGGTGCTGTGCGCTGTGTCCACCCGTCCCAAGCTACCGCATGGTCCGGGACCGGGGCGGTGGCGGACCCCCGTCGTCGTACTCCTCTGCAAGAATGGCCGGGTGACTGCACACAGCGAATTCTCCATCCAGAAGCTCGTCATCATCGGAGGCGGTCCCGGGGGCTACGAGGCCGCCCTGGTCGCGGCCAGCCTCGGCGCGGACGTGACCATCGTCGAACAGCAGGGACTGGGCGGGTCGGCCGTGCTGACGGACGTGGTCCCCTCCAAGACGCTGATCGCCTCCGCCGACGCGATGACCCGGTTCGCCGAGGCCGCCGACCTGGGCGTGCACGTGCGCGGCAGCGAGGACCGCAACGAGATCAACGACCTCGCCGTGGACCTGGACACGGTGAACACCCGCCTGCTGCGCCTGGCCGCCTCCCAGTCCCGGGACATCAAGCGGGGCCTGGAGCGGGTGGGGGTGCGCGTGATCTCGGGCCGGGGCCGGCTGCTCAGCCCCACCAGCGTGGAGGTCACCACCGACGACGGGCTGGAGTACACCCTCGACGCGCAGGCCGTGCTGCTGGCGGTCGGGTCGCTGCCGCGCGAGCTGCCCAGCGCGCGGCCGGACGGGGAGCGGATCTTCAACTGGAAGCAGCTGTACCACCTCCGGGAGGTCCCGGAGCACATGATCGTGGTGGGCTCGGGCGTCACGGGCGCGGAGTTCGCCTCGGCCTACCGGGGCCTCGGCGCCGAGGTCACCCTCGTCTCCTCCCGGGACCAGGTGCTGCCCGGTGAAGACCAGGACGCCGCCGCCGTGCTCGAGAACGTCTTCGAGCGCCGCGGGATGAACGTGCTCAACCGTTCCCGCGCCGACGCGGTCGAGCGCAGCGAGAAGGGCGTGGTCGTCACCCTCTCCGACGGGCGCAAGGTCGCCGGCTCGCACTGCCTCGTGGCGGTCGGCGCGATCCCCGCCACCGACGACCTCGGCCTGGACGAGGTCGGCGTGGCCCGCGCCGACTCCGGCCACATCAAGGTCGACGGCGTCTCCCGCACCACGGTTCCGGGCGTCTACGCCGTGGGCGACTGCACGGGGGTGCTCCCGCTGGCGTCGGTCGCCGCGATGCAGGGCCGGATCGCGGTGGCCCACCTCATGGGCGACGCCGTGAAGCCGCTGCGGACCCACCTGGTCGCCTCCAACATCTTCACCTCGCCGGAGATCGCCTCCGTGGGGGTGAGCGAGAAGTCCATCGAGGACGGTACCTACCAGGCGGACACCATCATGCTGAAGCTGTCCACCAACCCGCGCGCCAAGATGATGGCCGTGGAGGACGGGTTCGTGAAGATCTTCTCCCGGAAGGGCTCCGGAACCGTGATCGGCGGCGTCGTCGTGGGCCCCCGCGCGTCCGAGCTGATCTTCCCGATCTCGCTGGCGGTCACCCACAAGCTGCACGTCGACGACCTCGCCGACACGTTCACGATCTACCCGTCCCTGACGGGCTCGATCTCGGAGGCCGCCCGGCGCCTGCACGTGCACGTCTGAGCAGCCCCGGCAGCACGCGCAACGGCCGCATTCCCGTCCGGGATGCGGCCGTTGCGCGTGGTGTGGCTGCGGCGGAGCGGGTCAGCGCCGGGTGACCACGTTCTGCATGTCCACGTCCTTGGTCTCCGGGGAGAACCAGAGCGCGACGAGGGTCAGCACCGCGCCCAGCGTCAGGTACAGGCCCACCGAGCCCACGCCGTAGGTGGCGTTGAGGGACACGGCGACGTACGGGGTGATGGCCGCGCCGAGGATCGAGGCCACGTTGTAGGCCACGCCGGAGCCGGTGTAGCGCACGTTCGTGGGGAACAGCTCGGGCAGGATCGCGGACATCGAGCCGAAGGTCAGGCCCATCAGCGTCATGCCGACCGCCAGGAAGAACAGCACGCGGACCATGCTGACGTCCTCCCCGGTTCCGACCGCGGCCGGGTCCATGATCAGCCCGAAGCTCAGGCCGAAGACCAGGATGGCGGTGGTGATGACCAGCTGCGAGCTGCGCCGGCCGAAGCGGTCGGCGACCCACCCGGAGACGGGCACCATCGCGGCGAACAGGAGCACCGCGAGCAGCTGCAGCACGAGGAAGTCGCGGTAGGGGATGCCCAGGCCGCCGTTGTCCGGGCTGCCGATGCCGTAGGACAGGATCCAGGCGGTCATCAGGTAGAAGAGCATGTAGGTGGCCAGCATGATGAACGTGCCCTGGATGATCTGCAGCCACGAGCTGCGGAACGCCTCGACCAGCGGGGTCTGGACCTTCTCGCCCTGGTCGAGGGCCTTCTGGAAGACCGGGGTCTCCTCGAGCTTGAACCGCACCCACAGGCCGACGACGACCATGACCACGGAGGCCAGGAACGGGATGCGCCAGCCCCAGGTGAGGAACGGGTGGTCGGTGCCCTGGTCGGCGACCGAGATGAAGCCCATCACGAGGGTGAGCACCAGGAAGAAGCCGTTGGCCAGGATGAACCCGAACGGGGCGCCGAGCTGCGGCCACATGGCCGCGCGGGCCCGCTTGCCCTCCTCGGCGTACTCGGTGGCCAGCAGCGCCGCCCCGGACCACTCGCCGCCCAGGCCGAGGCCCTGGCAGAAGCGCAGGATCGTCAGGATGAGCGGGGCCCAGATGCCGATCGAGTAGTACGTGGGCAGCAGGCCGATGAGGAAGGTGGCGATACCCATGGTCAGCAGCGCGCCGATCAGGGTGGCCTTGCGGCCGATCCGGTCGCCGAAGTGGCCGAAGATCACGGACCCGATGGGGCGGGCCACGAACGCGGCCGCGAAGGTGGCCATGGAGGCCAGCAGCTTGGCGGTCTCGTCCTGGCCGGTGAAGAACAGGGCGGGGAACACGGCCACCGCCGCGGTCGCGTAGACGTAGAAGTCGTAGAACTCGATGGTCGTGCCCACGAGCGAGGCCAGGATCACCCGGCTGCGGGGCACGCGGGCGGACAGGGGGAGCGAGGGGGCGGGAGCGCCGGTGGCGCCCTGCCCGGTCACCGGTGAGGACATGAGGACACCTCGGTGGTTGCAGCGGCTGGGATCAAAGCTCCGATGCTAACGGTGGTGTCCGCATGGTGGGTGCCGTGTCTCACATCGTGGAATGCCGGAGGACTCACGCCGTCCCGGCCCCGACCGGTTCGGGCGTGCTGGGACGGTCCGGGCCCGGGAGGCGGAATTCACCCGTACCGACGGACCTCGTGGAAGAAGGAGTCGATCGTGTGCAGGCCGCCGGTGCCGGCGACCGTGTCGTAGACGTGCTTGCCCACCGCGAGGTCGAGCACTCCCAGGCCGAACGGCGAGAAGACCACCGTCCGGTCCGCCGGCACTTCCACGGCTCCGGTCATGACGTCGTACAGCGTGCCGGCGAGGAAGTCCCGTGAGCCGGTGAGCTGCTCGGTCAGGTGCACGGACGTCTGGGCCTTGAGGCAGTGCTCCACGTCGTCGACGATGTTCGTGGCGGCCAGGATCACCTCTGGCGCGAGGTCGCGCAGCGAGATGTGGAGCACCAGCGGGTGGTGCTCGAACCACGCCGGATCGGTGACGTGCGGTTCCCCCGCGGTGGTCGCGAACACGACCAGGTCGCTGGAGCGGATCAGCGACTCGGCGTCCTCGTGGACGGTGACCGTGCTCCCGGGCGCGGAGCGCTCGAGGTAGCCGCGGAAGCCCTCGCGGCTGCCGGGCAGCAGGTCGAAGACCCCGATCTCCTCGAAGTCCCACCCGGTGTCCGCCAGGAACGCGTGCACGAAGCGGGCGATGAGCCCGACGCCGAAGAAGCCCACCCGGGTCGGACGGTCCCGCGTCCGGCTGAGCCAGTCCGCGGCCAGGGCCGCGGAGGCGGCGGTCCGGGAGGCACTGATGATGGAGCTCTCCAGGCAGGCGAACGGGTAGCCCGTCCCGGGGTCGTTGAGGATCAGCACCGCGGAGGCTCTCGGGATGCCGGACTCCACGTTGGTGGGGAAGCTGGAGATCCACTTCAGGCCGTCCACGGCGGCGGGTCCGCCCAGGGAGGCGGGCAGCGCGATGATCCGGCCGGTCGGGCGGTCCGGGAACCGCAGGAAGTACGAGGGCGGGTTGACCGTCTGCCCGGCGCCGTGCAGCCGGTAGGTGTCCTCCACCAGCCCGACGATCTCGGCCCGGTGTCCCTGCAGGGCCTGGTCGACCTCCGCGCCGGAGACGACCGCGAAGGACGGGATGGTCGGTCGCTCGTCCGGGGCGTCCTGCCTCCGGTTCGTGTCGGGTCCGGCCGTCAGCGCCATGACTCCTCCTTCGGGGCCGCGTCCTGGAGCGACACCGGGTCGCTCATGGCGACGAGGATCTCCCGCTCGCCCTCGTACGGTTCGCGGCTGTGCGCCGTCCGGACGTTGTCCACGAGCATCAGGTCACCGGCTCGCCACGGTTCGCGCAGCGTGTGCGACTCGTAGATCTCGTTGAGCAGGGCCACGACGTCCTCGTCGATCGGGTCGCCGTTGCCGAACGCCGTCCGGAACGGCAGGCCGTCCTCCTCGTACATGTCGACGAGGTACTCGCGGACCTCCGGCTCCATGGTCCACTCGCTGAGGAAGGCGACCTGGTTGAACCAGCAGCGCTCCCCGGTGACCGGGTGGCGCACGATCGCGGCACGGCGCTGACGCGTCTGCAGTCCGCCGTCGGGCCGCCATTCGAACTCGATCCGGTTCGCGGTGCAGTAGCGCTCGACCTCTGCGGGGTCGTCCGTGCCGAAGGCGTCCGCGACGGAGGCGCCGATCTCGTCGTTGTAGTTGCGGATCAGCATCCAGCCGTCGCGCTCGAACCGTGCGACCAGGTCCGGGGGCAGAGCGCCGAGCACCGCCCGGGAGTCGGCGACACCGGTCACGCCGCCGGCGGCCGGGGCGGTGCGGCAGGCGAAGAGCATCAGCCCGGGGGCGTGGAGCGTGTAGCTCAGCTCGTGGTGCATGCACATGGGCTGGTTCGGTGGCCAGGTGGCCGAGGAGTACACGCCGGGTGCGTAGGACCTGCGCGCGGCGAAGGCCTCCCGCTCGGTCATCAGCTCGGAGCCGACGGCCCGGAAGACGGCCTCGACCTGCGCGGGCTCCGAGAGCCCGAGGCCGCGCACGAGGACGGACCCGTGCCGGGCGACGGCCGCCCGCAGGGAGTCGCGGTGCTGCCGGGCCCAGGCCGCCGCGTCGCCCGGGGGAGGGACCAGGACCGTGGGCGGCGCACCCGGCCGCACGTCGACGTCGAGCTCCGGAGGAGCGGAGGCCTGGGTGGTGGCGGGCTTCGCGGTCATGGTGGTTCCTTCCGGTGGGATTACGGCCGGGCGGGTGCGTCGGCCGCGGCGGACCTGGAGTCCAGCTCCGTGGCGAGGTCGGTGAGGACCGGGTGGCTGATGAGGTCCTTCAGTGACACCTTCCGGTCCAGGGCGATGGCGAGCCGGACGGCGGTGAGCGACGAGCCCCCGAGGTCGAAGAAGTGGTCACGGCGGTCGATCCGGTCCTCCGGCACGGCGAGCACGCGCGACCACGCCGCCGCCAGCCACTGCTCGGTGGCGGTGCGCGGGGCGTCGCGGGAACCGTTCTCGGGCTCGAGCTCCGCCGCCAGGGCGGTGAGGCGCCTGCGGTCGATCTTGCCGTTGGCCGTCAGCGGGAGGGTCGGTTGCCACTGGACCACCTGCGGGACCATGTACCGGGGCAGCGACCGCGCCAGGCGCTCGCGCAGCGCGCCGGCGTCCAGCGGTTCGGGCGCGTGGTAGAAGGCGACCAGGTGCTTGCCCCGGTCCGCCCGCTCGGCCACGACGACCGCCCCGTCGCGGACCCCGGGGACCCGCAGGAGGGCGTTCTCGATCTCCCCGATCTCGATGCGGAACCCGGAGATCTTGACCTGGTGGTCCCGGCGGCCAGGTACTCCAGCTTGCCGTCCGGTGACCAGCGTCCGTAGTCACCGGCCCGGTAGAGCCGCGCGCCCTCCACGTACGGATCGGTGGAGTAGGCCTGTGCCGTCCGCTCCGGGTCGTTGACGTACCCCCGGCCCACGCACACCCCGGAGAAGGCGATCTCGCCCGGCGCGCCCAGCGGCACGAGCCGCTGCCGCTCGTCGAGCAGGTGGATCCGGACGTTCGGGACCGGCCGGCCCAGCGGCACGTGGTCGCCCGCAGGGGCGGCACGCATCACCTCGTGGTTCGTGTCGTCCGAGGTCTCGGTCAGTCCGTAGGCGTTGACCAGCTGGACGTCGGGCAGCACCTCGAACCAGCGGCGGACCAGCTCCCGCTTGAGCGCCTCCCCGGTCGCCGAGACGCAGCGGAGGTCGGGCAGGGGGCGGGGCTTCCGCTCCAGGTAGGCCACCACCGCGTCCAGGTAGGACGGGACGAGCTGCAGGACCGCGACCCCGTCCCGTTCCACCGTGTCGACGAACCGCTCGACGTCGAGGATCCGGTCCTGCCCGACGATGAGGGTGCGGCCGCCGACGAGCAGCGCCGAGACCAGCTGCCACAGCGAGATGTCGAAGCACTGGGGAGCGGTCTGGGCGACGACGTCGCCGGGGCCGATCCCGAGGTCCTCGATCTTGGCGTACAGGTGGTTCACCATCCCGTCGTGCTCGCACATCGCCCCCTTGGGCTCGCCCGTGGAGCCCGAGGTGAAGTAGACGTAGGCGAGCTGGTCCGGCCGCACCGCCACACCGGGGTCGTCGTCGGCGTGCCCCTCGGTCTCGACGTCCTCCACGAGGAGCTTCGCCACGGCGGGCATCTCGGCCAGCGCTCGGTCCAGCGAGGCGGTGCTTCCCTTCTCGGTCAGCACCGTCCGGCACCCGGCGCGGGTGAGGGTCCTGGTGATCCGGTCGGGCGGGAAGTGGGGCTCCAGCGGCAGGTACGCGCCTCCGGCCTTGAGGACGCCGATGACGGCGGCCATCCACTCCAGGTCCCGCTCGGCGACCACCGCCACGATGTCCTCCGCCTGCAGTCCGCGGACGAGCAGCGCGCGGGCCACCCGGTTGGCGCGGGCGTTCAGCTCCGCGTACGTCCACTGACGCGTGTCCTGGACGGCCGCGACGCGCGCGGGGTGCCGGCGGACGCGCTCCTCGAACAGCTCGTGGAAGCGGCGCGGGGGCCGGGCCCGCACGGGCCCGGCGAGCTGCTCGAGCTGGAGGCGCCGTTCGTCCGCACCGACCAGATCGGCGTCCTCGGGCCCCGCCGCCGGGTCGGCGACCAGGTGGCGGAGCGCGGCCAGGTGGTAGCCGGCGATCCTGCGGGCGGCACCGGCATCGAGGACGTCCCGGCGGTACCGCAGACGCAGCGCCTGACCCCCGGCCCGGAGGCACACGCCGAGGACGATGCCCTCCGGCAGCTCGGGATCGGGGTCCTGTCCGGTGGCGAACACCACCTCGTACCCGGGAGTCCCGGGCTGGTTCCGCACCTGTCCCGGAGCGGGCCGTTCCGCGCGGGCCGCGGCGTGCCGGGCGTGCGCCTCGCGGACGAGGTCGTGCCAGGAGCGCCGGCCCAGGTCGAGCCGGAGCGGCCAGGTCCCCGCGGCGTCCCTGCTGCCGGTGGTGATCTCCGTCTCGCCCGACAGCGCCTGCAGCACCCTGGCGTGGGCGGCCAGCCAGACCGCCTCCGGCGCCACCTCCCAGGCGCGCGCCAGCGGACCCACCGCGGTGCGCAGGTCCTCGGGCACGGCCACGTCGACCTGCTCCTGACCCGCCCCGGGGCTCTGGGTCCAGCGCGGAATCCGTGTCGGCGCGGACGCCGGTCGCGCCGGCCGGTCGCGGGGCGGGTCCGGGGTGTGCTGCGGAACGGCCCGGCGGACGGGCCCCGAGGTGGTGGTCATGACCGGCGCCTTTCCGGGACGGCGGGGAACGTGAGGGTGGAGGTCGTGACGGTGCGGGACGTGGTGACGGGGGTCGTGGTGACGGTCGGGGCCTCGACGGCCGGGTTGCCGCCCCACAGGGATCCCCGGGTGAGGGTGGCTCCCTTCATCACGAACGAGTCGGTGGCGACGACGACGCCGTCCTCGGCGGTCACGCCGTAGTGGACGAGAGCTGCGACGCCGAGGGTGACGTCGTCGCCGATGACGTCGTGGTCGGACTTGAACATGCCGTCCTCCTGGGAGTGGCACTGGATGTTGGTGCCGGTGTTGAGGGTGCAGCGGGAGCCGATGCTCACCAGGCTCCGCTCGGGGATCGAGCAGCCGTCGTCGAAGACCCGGCTGCCGATCCGCACCCCCAGCAGACGCCAGACCAGCGGCTTGAACGGCGTCCCGTTGAGCATGGTCATGCGCCAGTTCACGATCTGCAGCTTCCAGTACCGCTCGTGCCACCGGAAGTACGGGTGGTAGATGGAGCAGAGCTGGGGCTGGAGCGGCCGGGACCCCGTCACGAGGTGCTCGATGCCGATGGGGACCAGCAGGCCGAGCAGGAGCATCACGACGAAGGACGCGGAGAGGGCCAGGGCACCGAACCGGTCGGACAGCTCGAGGGCGGCGAACGCGGCCAGCATGGCCAGCGACGCGTTGAGCCACCGCACCAGCAGGAAGAGCGCCATCGTGCGCAGGTTGTGCTTGTTCTTGGCCGAGAGGACCTGGTGGAAGCGGGCCGGGTCGGTGTGCTCCTCGAGCGGGGCGTCCCGCAGCACCGAGCGCGGGATCTCGAACGCCGGCGACCCGAGCAGGCCCACGTCGTGGCGGACCGGCCCGTCGACGGGGACCATCACCTTGGTCGCGAGCAGACAGTTGTTCCCGGTCCTGGCCCCGGCCGGGTAGAGCACGAAGTTGCCGAGGAAGTTGTGCGCGCCGATCTCCGCCCGGGCGACGGTGAACGACGTCGCCGAGTAGTCGGTGTTCATGAAGGACACCCCGTCGGCGATCATCGTGCCGGTGCCGATCGTCGACAGGTACGGGTTGTCGTGCTTGAACAGCGTGCCCAGGTTCGAACCGGTCTGCTGGACGTTCGGCTGGTCGTACCCGAGGGCCCGCACATAGGGCACGACGTACGAGCTGTCGCCGAACAGCGTCCCGAGCATCGGGCTGTTGGTCAGCCTGGTCACCGCCCGCTCCGCCGCGAACCGCAGCCCGAACAGCGGATAGACCGTGTCCGGCTTCAGCGCCAGCTGGAGCACCCGCGGCACCGTCGTCATGACCACCAGCATCAGTGCCGTGCCGCCGAAGACGCCCACACCGGCGAAGAACAGGGCGTCGGCGTAGAAGACCCAGTTGGTGAACGCGTGCGGATGCGACTCCAGCAGCGCCGCCACGCGCGGAAAGGCCAGGACGACCAGGATCATCGTCAGTCCCAGCATCGTGCGGCCCAGCGCGAGGGTGCCCACCAGCTGGGACACGGCGTACACTGCCCGACGCCACGGCCGGTAGGGCGCGGCGGGGACCGTGCCGAGGTCCAGGTCCGTGCGCCGGCCCGGCGAACCGTGCCAGCGCTCGCCCGCCGGCACCACTTGGCCGGTGTACAGGGTGGAGCGGTGGCCCAGCTGGGAGCCGTCCCCCATCGCCGTGCCGATGTCCAGGACGCTGCCCTCCCCGACGATCACGTCCCGGCCCAGCGTCACGGCGCCGGTCTGGATGACGCCGCCGTGGGCGCGGTAACCGTTGGCGACCACGTCCTTGCGGATCACGGTCCCGTCCCCGATGGTGAGCAGGTCGATGCAGATGGGCAGGCGAGCGGTCAGGATCGTCACGTTGCGGCCCACTGTGGCGCCCATGGCCCGCAAGTAGAGGGGCGTCAGCGGGGACCCGGTCATCAGCGCGAGCGGCGAGGTGCGCATCAGGGCCTTGACCAGCCAGAACCGGAAGTAGGCCAGGCTCCAGATCCGGATCTCCTGGGGCCGGAAGCGCCCGACGACGATCCACTTCGCCGCCACCGGCAGGAGGCACAGCAGCACGAACGTGGCCGCGCCGAAGGCCACCGACCGCAGATAGAGCTCCCAGAGACTCATGCCGTGGCCCAGCCAGTGGTGGTTGCCCGGGCCTGCGTCCGGGAACACCCACAGATACCCCACGGCCGCGAGACCGCCGGCGAGCAGGCAGTAGCCGAGGTAGACGAGCACCTGCAGGACGCCGCAGGTGACGTACTCCCAGGTCCGCGCGTCCGAGGGCGGCGGTGTCTCCGGCACTGACGCCAGGACCGGCGGGGGCTCCTGCGGCCGGTCCGTCCGCGTGGGGCCGTGCAGTGCCGCCGCCAGGGCGGCGATGCTCGGGTTGCTGTAGATGTCCTTCATGGACACCGCCGGCAGGTCCGGCTGCTTGCGCACCCGGGCGCAGAACTTGGCCATCACCAGCGAGTCCGCCCCCAGGTCGTCGAAGAAGTCGGCGTCCACCGGCACCGGCGTCCCGCCCAGCACCCCGGTCAGCACCTCGGCCAACCGGTCCTGTACGGGTTCCGGCACCGGCTCCGCCGGCGCCAGGGCCCCGGCCAGCGCCGTGATCGTCGGATGCTGGTAGATGTCCTTCATGGACACGGCCGGCAGGTCCGGCTGCTTGCGCACCCGGGCGCAGAACTTGGCCATCACCAGGGAGTCCGCGCCCAGGTCACCGAAGAAGTCGGCGTCCACGGGGACGTCGTCCCGCTGCACCACGGAGGCGAGGAGGGCCGCCAGCCGGCGCTCGAGCGGGGCGTCCGCGCCGGGCGCTCGGATGCCGGTGCGGACGGAGGGCTGCTTCTCGGGGGAACCGTGGGAGCCGGCGGAACCGGTGGCACCGAGGGAGCCGAGGGAACCGTGGGCATCGTGCGGATCGACGGCATCGGAAGGGTTTCGGCGAGCTTCTTCACTGCGATGGGCTCCTGGGGGAGGAGGCGGCCACGGAATCGGTCGCCGGTGTGGCTGCCGGGTGCCGTGGCTCCGCCACCAGGCCGGACCGCCGGTCCGGAGCCGTCGGCGCGTCGTCGCGGGCGAGCGCCGCGGCGCCGAAGTGGTCGAGCACCCAGTCCGGGTGGTAGATGGTGTCGAGGTAGGGGCGGCCCAGGTCGGGAGAGATGGCCACCGCGGTGACGTCCCGGGCGCGGTGGCCGGAGAGCCACGTCACGGCGCCGTGGACCACGGTCCCGGTGGAGCCGCCGAGCAGGAACCCGCTCCCGGCCAGGCGGTGGCAGGTGCGCACGGTGTCGAGTTCCTCGACGAGCACCACGTCGTCGATCAGGGACTCGTCGAGCTGGGGCGGCCGCACGCTCATGCCCAGCCCGGGGATCAGGCGGGTGGCCGGTGGGCCGCCGAACGTCACCGAGCCGACGGCGTCGACCGCGACGATCCGGACGTCGGGCCGGTGCTCGTGGAAGTACCGGGCGCACCCCATCAGGGTGCCCGTCGTCCCGGCGCCGACGAACAGCACGTCGAGCTCGGGGAACTGGGCGTCGATCTCCGACGCGGTCCAGCGGTAGTGCGCTCCCCAGTTGCCGGAATTGGTGTACTGGTTGAGCCAGACGTACCGGTCGTCGGACTCGCACAGCTCCCGGACGTGGTTGAGCCGGGCCCCGAGGAGACCGTCGACGGGATCCGGCTCGGTGACCAGGTCCACCTGCGCCCCGAGCGACTCCATGAGCTGCCGGGTCGCGGGGTTGCAGCGCGGATCGATCACGCACACGAAGCGGTACCCCTTGCTGGCGGCGATCATGCTGAGCGCGACGCCGAGATTCCCGGAGGAGGACTCCACGAGGACGGAACCCGGACCGACCCTCCCTTCTCGCTCGGCCCGCTCGACCATCTCCACGGCGGGCTTGAGCTTGATCGAGCCGGCGAGGTTGAACCCCTCGATCTTCAGGTAGAGCCGGTGGCTGAGCACGTCCTGCAGATCTATGAACAGACTCGACTCGTTGAACTGGTGCGGATGCCTGATGATGGGCATGTTCTTCCTCGTTCTGTGGTCGTGCGCTCGTCCCGTCGGACCGCCGCAGGGCGGCGCTTCGGATCCGGGCCGGCGCGTCGCTGGTAGTGATCGGCACCGCAGGGAGTCCTGTGCCGGTGTGCCGATCGAGAAGGGTGCCCGTCCTGCGGGGCACCGTCTCGGCTGACCGGTGCAGCGCTGCACGGCGCTGCGGGAGCGATCGACGTCGGTGATCCTCTGCTACGGCAGGGGTCGTAGGTCAGGAGTGCCGGCCGCGACGGCGGCGGCCTGGACTGCGCGGGCAATGATTCGCATGGTGGTGTCCCATCCGGTGGAGAAGCGAGGACCGCTTCGCGGCTGGTGTCGGCCCGTGGCGCGTTCCCCCGAACGCCTTCCCGAGCCCTGTGTCTGATGCGACGTCACTAAAGTAAGCGCAGGTCAGGGGTCATTGCTCATGATTTGCGAAGATGACGGACACGATTCGGACACGGTCCCGGTGGGTACCGGCGACCGGGCGCCGGCGGCGTCACCGGGCGGAACGGGGCCTTGCAGCGCAGCACAGCGCACGGCAGCACCAGCCGGCGCGGGACAGTGCGGGACAGACCGGCACAGTTCAGATCCGGCCGGGGGCGTCCCGGACGGTCAGCGCCGCCCGCACGTCGACGCGGTCCGTGCCGGGACCCGGCGTGACGTCGAGGTCCAGGATCCGCCAGCCCGGCACGGGCCGCCGCGGAACGGGGCCCGCTCCGACCTCGTCGACGGAGGGATCGCGGAACAGCCCCGAGCCCAAGGCCTTGAGCAGGGACTCCTTGCGCGCCCAGACCGTGGTCACGGCGGCCGCCCGGTCCACGGCGGGCAGGGCGCGCAGGGCGGCGATCTCGGCCGGGTGGAGCAGGGCGAGCACCTGTTCGGCGGCGACCGGGTCCTGGACGTGCTCCACGTCCACCCCCACCTCGCGCTCGGCGGTGGCCACGAGCACCAGGTCGCCGCTGTGCGAGAGGGAGAAGCGCAGGGCGTGGTCCTCGAGCGCGGCTTGGCCCGGGGCCCCCGGACCGGAACGGGCGGACCCAGACGCAGCGCGCCCGGGGCCTCGCCCGTGCGGGCGGCCAGTTCGTGGCGCAGCACGCAGTGGGCCACCACGAACCGCCGCCGGTCGGACTCGTGGCGGAACGCCGCGGCCCGGGCCAGCTCCTCCGCGTCCAGGCAGTCCCGGACCGACTCCGCCCAGCCGGCCAGCGCGGCCACACGGGCGAGCGCCACCCGCACGTCCGCGGCGGCGCCCGGCACCGGCAGCTCGACCACGCCGGGCACCCCCGGTGGCGGCTTCGTCACCGGGGCCCGTCCGGGACGGCCCGCTCACGACGGCCCGCCCACGACGCCTCGCTCACCAGGACGGGCTCACCGCCGCCGGCCCGCCTCCGTCGGCCCGACTCGGCCGACCCGCCCGCACCGGTGCGCCGAACGGGGCTCACCCGGACCGACCGGAAGCGGCGCACGCGAGAAGGTCCTCGAGCAGACGGTCCCCGTGGTCGGCGAGCGGGTGGTGGCCACCCGGGTACTCCCGCCGCTGCACAGGACCGGTGCTGACCGGGCGCCAGGCCTCCAGGCCGCCGGGGTCCACGGTGACGTCCTCGGTGCCGCGCAGCAGCAGCAGGGGAGCCCCGACCGGGGCGGGGAACCGGTCGTAGGCCATGGAGACCCGCAGGTCCGCGCGCAGGGCGGGCAGCTGCAGGGCCAGCAGCTCGGGGTGCTCCAGCACCGCCTCGGGGGTGCCCCCCAGCCGCCGGAGCCACCGGACCATCGCCGCGTCCGCGCCCGGGGCCAGCGGATCGAGCCCCTCCCGCAGGTCCTCGTCGGTGCCGGCTCCCGTGCCGGCGCCCGTGCTCGCGACCTCCGCGGTGCCCGGGGCGGTCTTCGCGGACAGCGCGAGCAGCGCGACCCGGATCCCCTCCCGGTGCTCGAGCCGCGAGGCGAGCTCGGCCGCGACGGAGGCGCCCATGCTGTGACCCAGGACCACGAGCGGGACGTCGGCGGACGCCCCGGGGGTGATCGCCGCGCGCGCCCAGGGTGCGGCGGCGACGGCCGCGGCCGCCTCCGCGGCGAGTGCCTCGACCGTGGGCGCCGCGGGCTCCCGGAACCGGGACTCCCGGCCCGGGTACTGCACGCCCAGCACGTGGACGTCCTCGCGGACCAGGAACCGCCAGTAGCCGGCGGCGGCGCCCGCGGGCGGGCAGCACAGCACCCGCAGCCTCGGTGCGCGCTCGGGGGCCCCGCGGCGCAGCTGGTCCTGCGCGGAGAGGTCCACGAGACAGCGCCCGGCGGCCGGTCGTGTGCTCATGGACAGCTCCCCGTCGTGGTGTTCAGGAGATGGTCGTGCTCAGGAGATGGTGGCCAGGACGGTGCCGGCCGTGACCGTGTCCCCGGGGCTGACGGAGATCCCGGAGACCGTGCCCGCCTTGTGCGCGGTGAGCGGCTGCTCCATCTTCATGGCCTCGAGCACGAGCACGAGGTCCCCCTCGGCGACCTCCTCGCCGTTGTCCACCGCGATCTTCACGATGGTCCCCTGCATCGGGGAGCTCAGGCTGTCCCCGCCCGCGGCAGCGGAGCCCCCGCGCGAGGACCTCGACTTGCGGGGCTTGGCCGCGGTGCCGTTGGGCTTGGCCGTGCCGGGCAGCGCGGGCAGCACGACCTCGAGGCGCTTGCCCGAGACCTCCACGACGATCGCCTGGCGCTCCTCGGCCTCGGGCCCGGCCTCGGGGACCCCCTCGAACGGCGGGACGGTGTTGTGGAACTCGGTCTCGATCCAGCGCGTGTGCACGGTGAAGGGGGAGCCGTCGGCCGGGGCGAACGCGGGGTCGGCCACCACCGCGCGGTGGAAGGGCACCACGGTGGGCATCCCCTCGATGCGCAGCTCCGCCAGGGCGCGGCGGGAGCGCTCGAGCGCCTGCTGCCGGGTAGCCCCGGTGACGATCAGCTTGGCGAGCATGGAGTCGAAGTTCCCGCCCACGGTCTCGCCGGCCTGCACGCCGGAGTCCACGCGCACCCCGGGCCCGCCCGGCAGGGCGAGGGCGGTGATGCTGCCCGGGGAGGGCATGAAGTGCCGGCCCGGGTCCTCGCCGTTGATCCGGAACTCGATGGAGTGGCCCCGGACCGGCGGGTCGTCGTAGCCGAGGGCCTCCCCGCGGGCCAGCCGGAACTGCTCCCGGACCAGGTCGAGGCCGGTGACCTCCTCGGAGACGGGGTGCTCGACCTGCAGGCGGGTGTTGACCTCCAGGAACGTGACGGTGCCGTCGCGGCCCACGAGGAACTCGCAGGTGCCCGCGCCCTGGTAGCCGGCCTCCCGGAGGATGGCCTTGGAGGACTCGTAGAGCAGGCGGTTCTGCTCCTCGGACAGGAACGGGGCGGGCGCCTCCTCCACGAGCTTCTGGTTGCGCCGCTGCAGGGAGCAGTCGCGGGTGGAGACGACCACCACGTTGCCGTGGGCGTCGGCGAGGCACTGGGTCTCCACGTGCCGCGGCGCGTCCAGGAAGCGCTCCACGAAGCACTCACCGCGCCCGAACGCGGCCGTGGCCTCCCGCACGGCGGACTCGTAGAGCTCCGGGATGTCGGCGCGGTCGCGCACGACCTTGATGCCGCGACCACCGCCGCCGAACGCGGCCTTGATGGCCAGGGGCAGCCCGTGCTCGTCGGCGAACGCGAGCACCTCCTCGGCGGAGCCGACGGGGTCGGTGGTGCCGGGGACCTGGGGGGCGTTCACCTTCTCGGCGATGTGCCGGGCGGCCACCTTGTCCCCGAGCTTGGCGATCGCCGCCGGCGGCGGGCCGATCCAGGTCAGGCCGGCCTCGAGCACGGCCAGCGCGAAGTCGGCGTTCTCGGAGAGGAAGCCGTATCCCGGGTGCACGGCGTCGGCCCCGGAGCGGGCGGCGGCGTCGAGGATCTTGTCGACCACGAGGTAGGAGTCCGCGGCGGTGGACCCGCCCAGCCCGTAGGCCTCGTCGGCCATCCGCACGTGCACGGCGTCGCGGTCAGGATCGGCGTACACGGCCACGGAGGCGATGCCCTCGTCCCGGGCGGCACGGATCACGCGCACCGCGATCTCGCCGCGGTTGGCCACGAGCACCTTGGTGATGGGGCGGATGGCGCCGTCCGCGGGGTAGTTACCGGTCACGTCTCACTCCTTGTCGAAATCCTCGGATGCACTGTATTCCCCGCCGTCGGCAATCGCCCAACCGCTCGGCGGGCGGCTGGAAATGCGACGCGGTTTCTGTAGGACTCCTACAAAGACCGGGCTCCGCTCAGCGGTGCGCCGCCCACAGCTCGGGCACGGAGACGCCCGCCCGGCCCAGCAGGGTGCGCAGGGTGTTCAGGCTCAGCCCGACGACGGCGTGCACGTCCCCCTCCACGCGCTCCACGAACGCCGCGCCCAGGGAGTCGATGGTGAAGGACCCGGCCACGTGCAGGGGCTCGCCCGTGGCCACGTAGGCCGCGACCTCGTCGTCGGACATCGGCGCGAAGAACACCTCGGCCGCGGCGGGCGCCCCGCCGCTGAAGCCGCTGCCACCCTCCGCCGGGTCCCGGGTGTCCACCAGCCAGTGACCCGTGTGGAGCACTCCGGAGCGCCCTCGCATCGCGCGGATCCGGGCCGTGGCCGTCGCCGCGTCGAGGGGCTTGCCGTGCACCTCGCCGTCGAGCTCGAAGACCGAGTCGCAGCCGATCACCAGGGCGCCGGCCGCCGCCGGCAGCGCCGCCACCGCCTCCGCCTTGGCCCGGGCCAGCACCATCGCGGTCTCCTCGGGCTCCGTCACCCCGCGCTCGGCCACCACGGCGTCCTCGTCGACGTCGGAGACGAGACGGTCGTGGGCGATCCCGGCGTCGGCCAGCAGCTTGGTGCGGGCGGGGGAGCGGGAGGCGAGGACGAGGCGGGGAGTCACCGCTCCAGGATACGCACCCCCACCGCCCCGTCCGGACGGTCCTGTCCGGACCGTCCCGTCCCGGGCTGCTCCCGCCCGGGGTGCCACCGGGGACGCTCGCACCCGCCCGGCCGGGCGCGGGCCCGGCGACGTCCGGGCGCGACGGGCACGGCCGAGGGGCCGCTCCCGGCGGCCGGTGCGCAGGGCACCGGGCCGGGGAGCGGCCCTCGGGTCCGGAGGGGAGCGGGCGGGCCCGCTCCCCGGCGGCCGGTCAGTACTCGATGACCACGCGGCCCTCGATCTTCGCCTTCTGCATCTCGTCCAGGACCGCGTTCACGTCCTCCAGCGGGCGGGTGCTGTAGGTCGGGTGGATCAGTCCCCGCGCGTAGAAGTCGAGGGCCTCGACCATGTCCTGCCGCGTGCCCACGATCGAGCCGCGGATGGTCAGGCCCTTGAGCACGATGTCGAAGATCGGCGCCGGGAAGTCCCCCGGCGGCAGCCCGTTGAACACGATCGTCCCGCCGCGGCGGACCATGCCGATGGCCTGCCCGAACGCGTCCGGGTGCACGGCGGTCACCAGGACGGCGTCCGCGCCGCCCGGGACCTGCGCGTGGACCGCCTCGGCGGGGTCCTCGGCGAAGGCGTTGACCGTCACCTCGGCGCCGTGCCTGCGGGCCAGGGCGAGCTTGTCGTCGGCGACGTCCACGGCGGCCACGCGCAGCCCCATGGCCACCGCGTACTGCACGGCCAGGTGGCCCAGCCCGCCGATCCCGGAGATCACCACCCACTGGCCGGGCCGCGCCTCGGTCATCTTCAGCCCCTTGTAGACGGTGACGCCGGCGCACAGCACCGGGGCCACCTCGTAGGGGTCGGCGCCCTCGGGGATGCGGGCGGCGAAGCGGGCGTCCACGACCATGTACTGGCCGAAGGAGCCGTCGATGCTGTAGCCGCCGTTGACCTGCTGCTCGCACAGGGTCTCCCAGCCGGTGCGGCAGTTGCGGCAGTGCCCGCACGCGGAGGCGAGCCAGGCGTTGCCGACGAGGTCCCCCTCCGCGAGGTCGTCCACACCGGGGCCGAGGGCCACGACCCGCCCCACGCCCTCGTGGCCGGGGATGAAGGGCGGGGTCGGCTGGACCGGCCAGTCCCCGTGGGCGGCGTGCAGATCGGTGTGGCACACACCGGTGGAGACGAGCCGGACGAGGGCCTGCCCGGGTCCGGGCTGCGGGACGGGGACGTCCTTGACCTCGAGCGGCGCGCCGAAGGCGGTCACGACGGCGGCGGTCATGGTCTCGGGCACGGTGGTGGCCGTGGCCTGCTCGGTGGTCGAGGCCTGCTGGGCGTTCATGGGTGCTCCTTTCGCGGAACGGGACGGGACGGGACGGGATGGGATGGGACGGTGGCGGGAACGGCACGCGGCGGGCGCCGCGGCGGGCCGGCCGCGGCGGCGCTGCCGGCCGGCGCGACCTGACCG
>NZ_MKJW01000107.1:8273-29001 GCF_001942375.1 Kocuria sp. CNJ-770 | reverse complement strand
GATTGCCGGTCAGTGTGGTCGCTGCCCAGCTCAAACAGGAGTCCAACTGGGATCCCAACGCTGGTAGCTCCGCCGGGCGCAGGGGATCGCCCAGTTCATGCCTGATACCTGGGCCCGGTACGGCCAAGGTGGGGACGTCACCAATCCCGAGGATGCGATTCTGGCCTATGGGCGCTATATGGCTGCCCTGCGCGATGAGGTGAAGGACCTGGCCGGCGATGACGCGGACCAGCTGGTGCGCCTGATGCTGGCCGCTTACAACGCCGGCCCCGGTGCGGTGGCCCAGTACAAGGGGGTGCCGCCGTTCGCGGAGACCCAGAAGTACGTGACCACGATCCTCGACGGTGGGCAGGTGGAGTTCTCCGCTGACTGCGAGGTGCCCACCGGTGCCAAGGAATGGGACGGGGACCTGGGCGACGGGGAGTGGACCACACCCCTACCCGGGGGCAAGTTCACGTCCGGCTACGGGCGGCGCAACGTCCCGGGCCTGCCTGCTTGGGCGCAGGACCACGTGGGGGTGGATATTGCCACCCCCGGTACCGGCTCAGGTTCGGGAGGTCCGGTGATCGCGCCGACCGATCTGCGCATCACCGGGTTCAACAACGAGGACGGGTGCGTGATCGCCAAGGAGAACGGCGATGACCCCGATTTCGGGTTCGCCTTCTGCCACCTGAACTCCTATTCGGTGAAGAAGGGCCAGAAACTTTCCCGTGGGGACGTGATCGGCACCGAGGGCAACAAGGCCGGCCTGGGCGCGGTGGCCACGCACCTGCACTTCGAGATTTACGAGCCCTCCGCCCCGGACGTCGTTTTCCCCTACGAGGGCTACAACATCGACCCCGAACCGATCCTCAAAGAGAAGGGAGCGTGGCCGAGATGATCCGCCACCGTCACCATCTGAGTGCTGTCCTGGTCCTGTGCGCCCTGCCCCTGGTGGGTTGCGGGGCGGGCGCTGAGCAGACGTCCCAGCAGGCCACCACCTCTCCCACGAATGCGGCCGCTTCCAGCAGCACTGCCAGCACCCCTACTGTCCCGGCGACCCCGGCGGTGCCGGGGGATAGCACGTTCCCGGTGCCGGGGGACGCGGACCGCTCCGATGTGGAGTCCACCGCGCACACGGCCGCGCTGATGCTGCACTCCTGGGACACGGCCACCGACCGTACCGAGACGGCCGCGGCGATCCGCGCCAAGCCGCTGATGTCCGAGGAGTGGGCGGCCAATCAGATCGAGCCGCAGCGCAATTCCTCGCAGGGCGCCTGGTTGAAGCCCTCCGAGCACCGGGCCTACAGCGAGGCTCGGGCGGTGGCGGCGATCGGGGACGCGGCTCGGGACGTGGCACCGGATAAGGCGATTCGGGTCTACGACGTGACCTGGAGCTGGATCAGCCGCGACGAGGAGCCGGCCCCGGGCACGGGGCGGCGGCAGGTGACTCTCTACCTGGAGAAGCACGACGGTGCGTGGGAGGTCGTGGGACACCAGCTGCGCGACATGGACCCCGCCGAGACAGGAGGGCAGTGATGAGTGGGGTGGTCCACCGGTGGCCGCTGATCGTGGTCACGATGACTTCCCACGAGGCTCTGGCGGTGTGTGGGGGCAAGCGGGCGGCAGTCGCCGTCGATGAGGTCGGGTCGGTGGCCCTGGCGGCTCGTGATGCCGCATTGGCGGTGTGCGAGGCCATGGGGAAACGGCGGTGCCGGGTCGAGGGGATCACTGACGACAACCAGGTGTACCAAATGGTCGTGGACGTGGATGAGGGCACCTTGGTGGAGCTGCACGAGGCCCCTGGCCCGCCCCCGGTTGCTGCTGGTGTGGCGAGGACCGGGAGCATGGCCGCGGCCGCCGGTGGGACCCGGCGGGGCCGGCGGTGGGACCCGCGCACGCTGACCAAGCGGCAGGCCGGTTACGCGCTGACCGGATTGTTCGTGCTGGCCGGGGTCGCGGTGCCGGTGGGCGCCCAGCTGCTCGGGGAGGACTCCAGCGCCGAGGTCGTGCTGCCGGCGCCGGGGCCCACCCAGCTGCCGGTGGCGCCCCCGGCGGGGTGGTCCACCTACGCGAAGTGGTCGGCCCCGGCCGAGGATCGGGTGCCCGTGCGCCAGGACGCCGCAGGGCGGCTGGTGATGGTCGAGGACCGCGATGTGGTCACCCGCCAAGCCGAGAGCGGTCGGGAGGTCAAGCGCGTGGCGGCCCCCTTCGAGCCGACCGGGCTGGCGGTGTGGACCGACAACGGTACGCCGCGGCTGGCCGTGTCCGGGAGTGGGGGCCGGTTGGCGGTGATGGACCAGGAGGGCGAGCAGTTCGCTGAGGTCCAGCTGCCCGAGCGCGCTGAGGTGGTGCTGGAAGGTGGGGAGCCGCTGATCGTCGGAGCAGATCAGACCGCCGGGGTGCTGGCGGGCAACAGCGTCCAGAAGCGGATTGTGCCTGCTGGGGCCGATGCGGTCGCCGCCGATGGTGGGGCCGTGATTGCTGCGGACCCCCAGACCGGCCGACTGTGGAAGATCACCGAGGAAAGCCCGGAGCTACCGGAGCCAGCCACCGTGAAAGCGCCCAAGGGCATGAAGGTGACGGCGTTCCCGGCTGGGCGAGGGTCGCTGGTGGCGGTCCAGTTCGCCGGGGAGAAGAGCACCGGTGAGTTCGCGCTCCTGGAGGTCACTGCCGGGGAGGGCGAGACGGAGGTGACGCAGTTGGTGTCCGAGGCGGTGAAGGGCTCCACCGGGACAGGACAGCCGCAATGGGACCCGGCCGGGGCGCTGGTGTCTCTGGGGCGGGTGTCGGTGGATTTCGAGGCCGTGACGGTGACGGTACTGCCGGAATCAGCCCAAGCCTCGGCCGGTCACCTGTGGGTGACCGGGACCGGCGATGAGACCAGTGCCCGGCTCTCCCGAGCGGGCACCGCCCTGGATGCCGGGGACCCCAAAGCCTCAGTGCCGGCGCTGATCACAGACGGTGGCCTGGCCGTGGTGGAGGAGAACGGCCAGGTGTACGCCGTGACCGAGACCGCCCCGAACCCGGCAACAACCCCGACTGGGCAGTCGAGCACACAGCAGGACAAGCCGAAGACGACGGACGGGGACGCTTCGACAGCCCCCGAGGATAAGGAGAAGTGATGGAGCTGCACGCGACGATCACCGAGACCGGAGCCATGACGGTCACCATGGGCCCGGACCAACAGGAGCTGGCTGAGCAGCACGAGAACGTGGCCTCCGCCCGGCGGGCGCTGGTGAAGCTCTCCAGCGAGGTCGCTGGAACAACCGGGGAACCGACTCGGGCAGTGACCATGGATCCCTCAGGGATGCACGTGCTGACGGTCTCCGCCGATGGACGGGTTTCCAACGCGCCGGCCCCGGCCGCCGAAGAGACCCCGGCACGTCAGGCGCCCGCTGAGGAGCCGGCGACCACGGCACCGGGAGCACTCGATGAGGTTGCCCCGGAGGATGTGGAGGAGCCGGCCCCACAGGACGTCGAGGAAAGCGTCCCGGCGCAGGCACAAGAAGCCGACGCCGCGGTTGGGGCTGATCCCACCGCGGAGAAGCCCTCCGGGGGCAATCCGTTCCTGGTCACGAAGACCCCGGCCCCGCCGGCACAGGGCCCGGCAGAGGGGACCGCCGCAACGCCGGTAACTGCGCCGCCGGCGGAGAGCCGCAGCGTCGCCGGCGCTGCGGACCACACCCCGAACTTCTTGCAGAACAACTCCCCGGTCACCCCCGACCCGGCCGAGCAGGGCTGGCAGGGTTGGCTCAACCGGGTCTTCGGGCTCAAAGTTGGCCCTTCCGAGTCCGAGCTGCGCCAGCGCGCAGCGGTGGATGCCCTGTCGCGCCATTGGATCGGTTCCCGCACGGTGGCCGTACTCAACTCCAAGGGCGGGGCGAACAAGACGCCCACGGTGATCCGACTGGCCGCTGAACTGGCCCGCGCCGGTGGTGGTGGAGTACTGGCCTGGGATAACAACGAGTCGTTGGGGACCCTGGGGTGGCGGACCCACTCGGGGGTACACAGCGCTACGGTGCTGGACCTCATCACTGCTGCCCCGCAGTTCTTGAAGGCCGGGGCGAGCAAGGCTGACTTGGCCGCGTTCGTCCACCACCAGCCCGAGGACGCTTTCGACGTGCTGCGCTCTGATGAGCGGCCCGAGCACGATCACCGCATTACCGGAGCCGAGGTGGACCTGCTGCATGAGGTCGCCTCCCGCAACTGGCGGCTGATCATCATGGACTCGGGCAACTCGACCCGTGGGGAGAACTTCACGCGGATGATCGACCACACCGACCAGGTGGTGATCGCCACCACCTCTGAGTCGGACAAGGCCCAGGGCGCGGTCAACTCCCTCCAGGCCCTCCACGCCCGCGGTGGTCACGCCGCGCAACTGGCCCGCAACGCGGTGGTAATCGTCTCGGAAGTCCACCCCCAGCACTCCCTCAAAGCCCAGGAAATCGTGGGCGAGTTCGCTCCGATCGTGCGCTCGGCCCACATCGTGCCTTTCGATCAGGCGCTGGTGCAGGGCCGGATGCGCGCCCAGGACCTCTCAGGCCCCACTCGACGGGCATGGCAGTTGGCAGCCGCAGCTGTGATCGCGGAGTTCTAATGCCCCACCTCAACACTCAGCACCCCAGCCTCGTGCTGGCCACAGCCCGAAAGGAGGAGAAGTGATTACCAACCAGGACAAAGACACCCAGGCAGGCAGGCAGGACCAGGACACGGCGGCCCCCTCAGCTGCGACACTGGACCGCCCGGTGCGGCCGGTGGCCCCGGGTGGAGGCAACCCCTTCGTGCTTCCCCCAGAAGAAGAGGAGGCCGGTCCCGAGCCGATCGACACCGATCCAGTGCTGGGCACCGCGGCCTCGTTGTTGGGTCGCACCGGTGTGGAAGACACCGGGTCCGGCAAGGGCTTGTGGCTGATCGGCGCGGCCGGTGGGGTGGGAGTGTCCACTCTGGCCGCCGCGTGCGGTGCGCACGTGTACGACGGCGCCGACTCTGAGCCGCCATGGTCTGCCCGCGCCGCGGTAGTCACCTCCTGCACCCGCACTGCTCTCGATGCCACCCAAGAGCTGGTGCAGGCTTCCCACGCCGGGATCGTGCCCTGGGAGGCGGTAGCCGTGGTCATCGTCCACGACCGGCCCGCCGAGCTGGTCTCCAAGGACTGCCGCCGCCGGGCCCGCGCGGTCCTGCGAATGGTCAAAGGCGGCGGGTACACGATCCCGTTCTTGCCGGAGCTGCGCGAGTCCGCGGCCCCGGCCCTCGATCTGGGGGTGACTCGATCCCGGAAAGTGATCGAGGCCCTCGACAAGCTCGCCACCCGGACGAGCTCCCCCCGAAAGGAGAAGTAGTCATGAACATTCCCCCTCTCTACGTCACTGCCCAGACCACTGTGATGCAGGCGATCAACGTTTCCCCTGAGGCACCTCCGGGTCTGGACAACTTCAATCTGATCGTGTCCTGGATCCTGTGGGGCGCCGGCATCGTGCTGTTCGTCTTCTTCATCTTCGGCCTGGTCTCCGCCGGTCGGAACCGCCGGCACGGCAACGAGATCGAAGCTCCGATCTGGCCGCTGGTGGCCGCTGCCCTTCTCGGCGCCGCCGGCACGATCTGGAACGTCATCATCGGCTGATACCGATCCCTGCGCGGTTGTGGGCCTGCCCCTTGCAGGTCCGCAACCGCGCCCCGGAATACGACGCCCCACTGGGAGGACAGGACAGATGAAGCAGGAACGAACGCAGCAGAAGAATCGTCCGCGGTGGCTGGGTGCAGCCGTAGCGGTCGGAGTGCTGGCGGCGCTGGTAATCATGGCCTTGCTGGTCCGCACCATCACGGTAGAACCCAACGAGCAGGCCAATCCCGTCGAGGAGAACGCGCATGCGCCGGCCTCGGAGGCTGCTCCTGAGGTGGATGGATTGTTGGGCTCTTCTTCCGAGGATTTCGCCTATCCGTGCCAGGCGGAGCTGTCCACCGACGCTGGCTCGGTCGAAGATAAGGCGCCCGAGGTCGATGAGTGGGTGTCGGCCGGTTACAACGTCGTGCCGATGTCCACGGATTTTGGTGGATGCGAGAAGCGAGACTCCGGTCTACGCGTGGGTTACGCCCACACTCCCGCCGGGGCCCTAATGGCGGCCGCTAACTACGCCGTGGTTGTCGATCCCTCGGGTACTGAGGCGCAGGACAGCATCAAGGTAGCCGTTGCCGAAGGCCCTGATCGGGACGAGCTGCTTGACCGAGCCGAGCAGATCAGCAGTGGAAGCGCCCCGGCGACAGACCCGGCAGCGATGCGCAGTGCCGAGTTTGATGGCTACGACGTGCGAGAGGCCAGCAAAGATCGAGCGTCATTCAACATCTATATGAGCTTTGACAACGATGCAGGCGTTCGTCAGCAGGCAGTCGGGCAAGTCGATCTTGTATGGGAGGACGGGGATTGGCGGGTTGAGCCGGCATCCGGCCAGCAGCTCATGACGGTTGACTTTGCCACTACCTCGCCGTCCGTGACTTGGGGCCCGTGATGCTCGAACGTCTTGGTGAGATGGCGGCCTCAGCGGCCGAAGGTGGGGTCGAGGCGATATTGACGTGGCTGGCCGGGGTGGTGCTGACTGCGCTGTTCGACACGGTGCAATGGCTGGGCACCTGGTGGTTGTCGATCGAGGCCCCTGGAATGGGCGAGGGGTCGGCGGCCATGCGTGCGGTGGAGGCCACCCGGGCGTTGCTTCCGCTGTTCGGTGTGATCGGCATGGCCTTTGGTTGCGTGCGGATCGCACGGGAGCAGAGCCGGGGATCGGTGGAGGGCTTGATCGCATCGATGCTGCGCAGCGTGGCTGCCGTGGCTATCGCTCTGGTGGCGACGTCAATGGGGTTGGATTTCGGCTCGCAGATTTCCCCGTGGCTGGTTGAGCAGATCGGTGGCCAGGACGTCAATGAGCAGATGGCTGAGACCTTGGGGTTGCAGGCAATGATCAGCGGCATCCAGAGTTCCGCGGCGTTGGCGGTGATCGTGCTGGTGCTGGCGTTCATTGCGTTGCTGGGGTCGCTCGTCAACGCATTCCTGGTCCTGTTCTCGTATGGCATGGCGTCCGTGCTGGCCGGGCTGTTGGCGTTCTTCGCCGCGGTGTCCACCACGGACAAGGGCAAGAAGAGCTTCGACAAGGTGTTGTCGTGGCTGATCGCTGTAGTGCTGTTCAAACCGGTGGCCGCGATCATCTGGGGAGTGGGCCTGGCCCTGGCTAAGGGCTACGTCGGAGAGGGCTCTGAAGAGCCGATGGATCAGATGGTGGGCCTGTTTGTGGGCCTGGTGATGGTTGTGGGAGCCTCTCTGGCTCTCCCGGCCCTGGCTCGGGTGCGGCCCCGATGGTGGCTGAGGGTCCGCGGGGTATGGGGGCAGGAAGCCTCGTGGCGGCCGGTGGAGCGCTGGCCACCGGTGCGCTGATCGGTGCAGCCACCGCAGGTGCCGGCACGCTGGCCAGTGGTGCTGGGGCACGAGCCGCCGGAGCCGGGGCGGGTGGCGGTGGGATGACCGGCGGTGGCATGACCGGCGGTGGGATGTCTGGCGGTGGTCAGGGTGGTGCCCTGGCCGGTGGTGGTGGGACCGGTCCCAGCACTCGCACCAGTGGCGGCTTTGGCGCTGCCGGCGGCTCTGGGGCAGGTGAGGGCATGGGGGCTCCGGCACAGGCCAGCGGTGCTCCAGGAGCTAGCGGAATCTCAACCAGCAGTGAGGGATCTAGTGATACCGGTGGCGGCGCCACTGGTGTCAGCACCGCCGAGGGACGTGGTGGTAGCGGTCCTGCGGGTGCACAGCCTGAGACTGGGCCCGGAGAGTCCTCCCCGGGTGGCGCCCCCAGTGCTCCCGGGTCGGGTCCTAGCAGTACGGGCAGCCACGGACCGCGCCCATCAGGTGCCGCTGCGCAAAGCGCAGAGTCGGCCGGGACGGGCAGCGGGCCGGCCGGGGAGACGTCGAGCACCACAGGTGGTCCCACGGGTGCCACCGGTGCCAGCCCGGGGCGCAGCAACGGTGGCGCTGGTGGCGCAGATGAGCCGTTGCGCGCGGTGAGTGGCCCGGAAGGGTTCGCCACGCAGACCAGCGGGCCGACAGGCGCGCGGGCTTCGTTCGTGCAGAACGCCGTCCGGGCAGCAGGGTACGAGGCGCGTCGGGCGGCCGACGACGCTGAGAATTCGATGGAGTCAGGGGAGTAAACGATGTCGGAGACGGTGATGGAATCTACGCCGCGTGTGCGGTCCTACGGCAACATCACGGACACCAAGGTCACCGGAATCATGGGTCTGTCCCTGGCGGCCACAGCGGTGGCCGGGGCCGGGGCTATCGGGGCGCTGCTGGTGCTGTGGTTCGGACAGCTGTTGTGGCTGGCGGTGCTTCTGCTGGTGCTGACGGTACCGGCGACCTGGTACTTGCAGTCCAAGGACCGCAACGAGCGGTCCCGAGCGGAGAAAAGGCTGGCGCAGACGATGTTCCGCAAAGCACAGAAGAAGGGGCACACCCGGTATGTGGCTGGGCCGGCCTCGCAGGTACCGGACGGCAGTTTCCGGGCGCCGGGGCTTTTGGCGGCTACCGAGATGATGGAGGGACACACTACGTTCGGGCAGCCGTTTGCGATGCTGTGGGCCCCGCGGACTCAGACGGGGGCGGTGTTCATCGGTACCTCCTCGACCGGTATGGGGCTGCGCGATCAGGAGAGCGTGGATCAGATGGTCGATGCCTGGTCAGAGTTCCAGCGCGAGGCTGGCAGCGTCCCGTCCCTGGTGCAGGTTTCGGTCACCACCCAGTCCACAGCTGATCCTGGGGAGCGGTTGCGTGATGCCGTAGAGGTCGCCCGCTCCGTGGCCGGCGCCGAGGAGGGTGGGTCCGCGTTCGCCCGGGAGGTGATCGGTGATGTGGTCAATGAGCTCTCGTCCTGGACACCGCGGTTGGATCAGTGGATCACGCTGACATTTTCCGCCCGAGAGTCCACGGACGGGGCGGTGCCCGCGCGCACGGCCCAGGAGTTGATGGAAGAGGTAGGTGGTGTGCTCCCCGGTTTCTGCGAGTTGGCCACCGTTTCCGGGGCCGGGGCGGTGTCGCTGCTGCAAGTAGCGGACGTGACCGACTCAACGCACGTAGCATTCAACCCCTCGGCGGCCGCCGATGTGGAGCGGTCCCGGCTGACCGCCGCCGGCACTGGGTTGTCCTGGGAGGAAGTGGGACCGACCTCAGCCGAGGTGCTGGCAAAGCCCATGTGCTACGCGCACTCGGGGGCGGTGTCGAAGTCTTGGCAGATGTTCGGCGCACCCTCGGGAGTGTTTCGGGAGTGGGGACTGCGGGCGTTGCTGGAGCCCGATGACCGTTTCTTGCAGAAGCGGGTCACGGTGTTCTACCGCCCGGCTGATCCTCAGTCCAGCGTGCGGGAGGTCAACGCCCGGATCGTCAATGCGGAGTTCGCGGCCAACCAGAAGAACCGGCGCGTCTCGGCCGCCGAGCAACTGGCGGTGGCCAAGGCCAAGCAGGCCGCCCAGGAGCAGGCCCGCGGTGCGGCGATGGTGCGGTTCTCCATCCTGGTCACGGCAACGGTGGGTTCGGCCGGCCAGGAGTTGGCCAAGGCTGAGGCTGCTATCCGGCAGAAGGCGGCCCAGGGCATCCAGCTGCGGTTGCGTGGGTGCGATCACAACGACGACGCGGCCTTCGCGATGGGTCTGGGTCTGGGGATCGTCCCGGACAAGGCCGCCACACTTTCCGATGCGATGAGGAGGGCACTGTGAGTGTTCTTGATGATGTGATCGACCGGATCGGCAATCGGTTTTTCGGTGAGCGGGAAGGCTCGGCCGGCGGAGACCGGATGCCGGGACTGACCGCCAAGGGCTTTGACATGGCCGATGGTGGCCGGTGCTCTTGGGTGGAGGCTCCGCCGGAGTTCGCCGCCACCAGCGCTCAGACAGCCGGGCTATGGCCTTATTGCGTGGGCACCTCCTCTCCGCTGATTGGTGCCCCGCTGGGGCGCAACACCAATAACGGGTCGGTGGTGTGCGGAGACCCGATCAGCCTGTTCATCCGCGGCACGATTTCCTCCCCGTCGGGGTTCATCATGGGCCTCAACGGCCGGGGCAAATCCTCGGTGACGGTGCGGATTTGCATCTACCTGTCCTCCCTGTCGTTCGTGCCGCTGATCCTGGGCGACCTCAAACCGGACTACGTGGGCATGATCAAGGAAATCGGCGGGCAGGTGATCCGTGTGGGTCCCGGCATCGGGTCGGTTAACCCCCTGGATGCAGGGCCGCTGTGGAACCGGGTCGACGAGCTGCCGGTGGCCAAGCGCAACGAACTGCTCTCGGAGATTCACACCCGCCGGGTCAACACGGTGCGCGGGCTGCTGGAGCTGGCTCGTGGCCGGGGCTTGGACACGGAGAAGCAGGAACCCACGGTGCTGTCCATGGCGGTCCGTGTCGCCACGGTCCGGGCCGAGGCGGAGGGACGGCAACCGTTGCTGGGAGACCTGGTGACGGCAATCCGGGAGGCGCCGGCGGAGATGCAGGCGGTGACGCTAGCCAATGACGCCGCGGAGTTCCGGGCGGAGTCCAAGTCCTTAGTCAAAGGCTTGATCGGTTTGCTGGAGGACGGCCCGTTTGGGGACGTGTTCTGCAAGCCCACCACCCGACAGATGCAGGTGGACCGGCCGGCCTGCTTTGACGTCTCCGGGGTGGACATCTCTGATGAAATGATGCGCGCGGCGATCCAGATCGTGTGCTGGGCCTATGGTCAGGCCGGGGTCTCGGCGGCTAAGACGCTGGCGGTGGCCGGGCTCGAGCCCGAGCGGCACCACCTGATGATCATGGACGAGCTGTGGCAGACCTTGCGTGCTTCGGAGCTGCTGGTGCACCAGATCGATGCGCTCACCCGACTGAACCGGCAAAAGGGCTTGGGGCAGATCATGATCACCCACACCATGAAAGACCTCACGCTGTCCACGGAACAGCTGTCCGAGATTGCCCGCGGGTTCCTGGAGCGGTCCTCGGTGAAGTACTTCGGTGGGCTGGCGCGCAATGAGATGGAGCTGCTGGAGCAGGTCTTGCCGCTGTCCCAGCGGGAGAAGGACCTGTTGGTGGAATGGTCAGCTGAGGGCGCCACCGATCCGCGCACCGGGCAGTCGCTGCCTCCGCCAGGGCGGGGCCGGTTCATGATGAAGCTGGGGGAGAACGCCCCCGGAGTGCCGTTCAAGATGAATCTCACCGACACCGAGCACCGCATCCACGACACGAACGAGGCGTGGGTCGAGGCGATGGCGAGGGCCCGGGCATGAGCGGCTCGCTGT
The DNA here is from genome assembly GCF_001942375.1 of Kocuria sp. CNJ-770. Lineage (NCBI taxonomy): Bacteria > Bacillati > Actinomycetota > Actinomycetes > Micrococcales > Micrococcaceae > Kocuria > Kocuria sp. CNJ-770. The sequence goes on along the minus strand of NZ_MKJW01000107.1, from coordinate 17,731 downwards.
GGATGATGATCGTGGCCCTCGTACTGGGGGCAGTGACGGCGGCGTGGTGGTATTCCGGGCGACGGGGCGGGTCGATGGGTGAAACCGTCAAGCGCCTCGACAGGGCGCACCCTGTTGGTGCGGTAGACCGGGACAAGCGCCAGGAGGAGGCTCATCAGCTACACCCGAACGCCCCGGGTATCGGCCCGGGTCTGAGCATCGGGGCGCTGGGCGAGTACGGGGACCGGCGCCTGTACCAGGGGTGGCGGGAGTGTTCGGTGCACGTGTGGGGCACCGGACGGGGCAAGACCACCAGCCAGGTAGTCCGGCACGCGGCCGAGGCACCGGGTGCATTTCTGATGACCACGAACAAGGTGGACGGGGTGGCCGAGGTGATTGCCGCCCGCCGCGACCGGGGCCGGGTGTGGGTCTTCGATCCCCAGCGCATTCTCGATGAGGCCGGGGAACCGACAATGACGATTGACCTGTTCGCTTCGGTGGAGGACACCCGCACCGCCGATGAGGTCGCGGCGATTTTTGAATCCGCCTCCGCCGGGGCCGCCGGCGCGAGCGGTCGCGACCCGCAGTTCGACTCCCAGGGCCGGGACCTGCTCTCGGCATGCATCTTGGCCGCGGCCGAGGATGGGCGGGAGCCGGCAACCATTCTGGAATGGATTACCTCGGGGAAGTTGCGCGATCCCGAGGCTGTGTTGCGCGATCACGGTCACACCGGTCGGGCCGCGATGCTGCGCGGCATCTCCCAGCAACCCGACGACACCCGCGGTTCGGTTTTCGCCACAGCCCAGCGCATGGCTTCAGCCCTGTCTCATGACGTGCTGGTCCGATGGGCCACCCCGACCACGGGGGTGCGCCGGTTCGACCCTGACGCCTTCGTGGACAGCGACGACACGTTGATTTTGCTAGCCCAGGACACGGCCGGTTCCGGGGCCGCGTTCGTCTCCACGGTGTTGCATACGGTGTTCACCGCCGCGCAGAAGAGCGCCCGCCGCAATGGCGGTCGGTTGCGCGTGCCCCTGGTGGCCGACCTGGACGAGGTGGGTAACGTCGTGAAGCTGCCGGCCCTGGCCGAGTGGTACTCCTACTTCGGGTCGATGGGCATCGTGGTCTCTGCGTTCTTCCAGACCAAAGGGCAGGGGGTAACCATGCTGCGCCACACCGGATGGGAGACGCTGTGGTCGGCCGCCGCGGTGCGGGTCTACGGCGGTGGGGTGGATGACGACAAGTTCCTGGAACAGCTCTCCAAGGTCACCGGCAAATACGATCACCGCACACAGTCCTACTCCACTAGTCGAGGTGGGGGACGCAGCACCTCCGTGCAGACCCAGCAGCGCGAGATTCTGCCCGTGGACAAGCTCGCCGCACTGCCTCCGGGGCGGGCATGGGTGCGCACTAACAAAGGTGGGGGCACGATCGTGCGCACCGTGGGCTGGTTTGCCGATCCGCCGCTGGCCGCTTGGATTGCCGAGGGCTTGGACGAAATGAAGGAGGTTGGCTGAGCCATGAGTGACAGAGAGACCGATCAGTTCCGCGCCCCGGATAATCACCCAGGCCAGGATGAGGATGAGGTTTGGACGTCGCTGGTGTCATGGGTGGAAACGCTCATCGCCGGCGTGGAGAGCTTCGACCACGAGGGCAATATGCATTGGTGCCCGCAGTGGTGGGCCCACCCCGAGGCGGTCGAGCGGTTCCGCGGGATGCATCAGCAATACCTTGCCTCGGCCCCCAACAAGGACCAGCCCTACGGACTGTTTTCCTCGTGGTGGACCGATCACTTCGACCGTCACGCGGCAGTGCTCTTCGCCCAGCGTGGCCCCTTCGGGGAATGCCGTGACGGGCACGTGGAGAAGCCGCGGCTCTCCACGGTGTCCCCGCCGGCGGGATGGAGCACATAGGCAGACACGGCACCGTGGCCAGAAATAGGGCCGGGCATCCCATGAGGATGCCCGGCCCTACCTTTGCGCCCGCGAAAGGGTTCGACGTGTTGTTAGAGGCTGCGGCCGCCGGTGTCGCGTTGAGCTTGTTGCGCCCGCTGGGACGCGGCGGCAGCGCGGGCCGCTTTCTGCTGAGCCGTGGTGCGCTGCGGGGTAGGAGCATCCTTCTGCTGCTGGTGGGGGTACTTGGCGGCGTGGGCCTTACGCGCTTGTTCGGCTTGCTCTTGGCCCAGCTGGTGCAGGGACTTCCGCTGCGGAGTGTGAGGGGGTTCCGTCATGGGGGTCTCCTTGTTCTGGCTGACCGAAGTGGTGTCTTGCTCCTGCGAGGTGGGGCGTTCATTAGCCTGGCCGGCCCGGTATCGGGCCACAGCCGCATCGATGAGCTTCTGGCGGTTGGTGGTGCTGTCCTCTCCCCCACTGGTGGCCGCGGCGGTGACAGCGGCCTGGCGGGCCTGCGGTGCCGGCAACGGATCGGCGGCCTGTCCACGGGTGGTGCGCAGCGCCTCTACGGTCTCCTGAGCTGGTGCCGGGGTAGTACGCACGCGCTCGGCCACATGTGCCTCATCGACGGTCCGCCGGACCTGCTCCGGCGTCTGCGGGGCGGCGGTCGTGAGGGCGGAGTGCTTGTGCAGCGCGGTGGCCCGTTGAATCAGCGCGGCCGCGGCCGGATCGTCGTGGTGGGCCTGGGGGATCAGGGCCGTCTCGTGAGCGGGAACGTTGTAGCGGTTGCGGTACGCCTCGACCTCGGCGGCGACCTGGTGCCATTCGGCCGCCTTGGCCGGTTTCGCCGGCACCGGCCCCAGGGCCGCGGCCCACTCCGGGCGGGTCTCGGCCAGCTCGGCGCCGCGCACCATGACGCGCTCCTCCAGCCGGGTGCGCAGCCGCTCCAGCTGCTCCCGATACTGCACCGGCACCTGGGCGTCGGTGATCAGCGGGCTGGGGGCCAGGTCCTCGCTCACCCGGCGTCCATCCGCCACGGGTACCGGTGCGGGAGTCTTGCTGGCCACCGCCCGCACCTGCTGCTCAGCGGTAATAGCCTCCCCGATAGTGATGTGCGAATCAGTGCGTGTCCGCTCACCGCGGGCGATCTGCTCCACGGCCGCCTGGGGCGGGGAAAGGTGTGCGCGTCGATCCTGTTCGGCGCCCATGGTCTGAGTCATCCACTCCAGCTTGGCGGCAGTGGTGGAGGTCCACCGCTCAGGAGGTAGGGCCTCCAGCTGGTCCCGGCCGAGACGAAGGGTGTTAGCCAGCCGCTCAGAAGGCATGAGCGCAAACGGGCGCTCCGCCCAGTCCGGGTCCTCGACCCGAGGCGGGGTCTGGGCGACTCCGGTGCGATCGGCCAGCTTTTGCAGGTGCTCGTCGGTGAGGTTGCCCAGGGGCCGGCGGTCGGCGTTATCCAGGACGCGCTGGGCGGCCTCGATCTGCTGCTCCAGCCGCCACGCCAGCACCGCGGCCGGGTCCTCGGCCCCACCAAAGCCGCGCTGATGCACCGCCCGGTTCAGGAGTTCAGCCGGGTCCATGCCGGCCTCCTGAGCCGTGTGCAGGTGCGTGGCCACCGCGCCCCACGCCTCAGTGTCGGTGAAGTCCGCGGCCTTGCTCGCGCCCAGGACGTCCACGGCCATCGCACGGGTCTTGGCCGTCCAGGCAGCGTCAGCGGTCTCGCGGTAAACCTCACCCAGGGTGGCGACGTCACCGGTGCGCATGGCCTCAGCCGCCACCGTCTCGTGCGCTGACAGGTTCCGGTCGTAGGCGCCGGCGATCGCCTCCAGCACCTCATCCCGGCTCTGCCCCTCGCTCAGGGCGACGTACACCTGATTGGTTTCCCGTCCCCGGGTGGCGGCCACATAGGCGGCAGCACGGTCCGTAGCGGAGTCCACGATCGCGTGGGCGGTATCCACGGTCGCACCCTGGGCACGGTGCACCGTCGCCGCATAACCCAACTGGCCGTGCTTGCTCAGATAGTAGGCAGCCAGGGTGATCTTGCCCCCGTGGCCGGTGTGCCGCAGCGTCGCCTTCTCGGCCCCGACCTTCTCCACGGTCCACACATCGTTGTTCTTCACGAAGTCCCGGCCGCCGTTGAGCTGCAAGGTCCGATCGTTGCGACGGGTCACCACCACGTCCCCAGCATGGGCAGTGAGCCCGTCGCGCAACACCACCGACTCCCCGGACGCATCGAGCTGCCCGGTGGCGATCCGGGCGGCCTGAGCCCGGGCGTTGAGGTCAGTCACGGTGGCGTTGTCGGTGGCGATCAGCAGGGACCGCTTGCCCGCCTGAGTGTCGGTGATCCAGGCCCGCAGCGCGGTATCGGTCATGGCCTCGGTGTCCCCGGCGACCACCCGGCGGTTCTCCAGATACCAGGCCCACGGGACGTCAGCGCCTACGGCCGGGGGTTCGCGCAGCGCCAGCGACGCGGCCGCCTCACCCTCGGTGCGGAAGCGGTGGACGGCCTCCAGGCGGGTCGCGCCCACCTCGTTGTCCAGCAGCCGCAGCGCCCCACCGGAGCCGATCGCCCCGAGCTGGCGGTCATCCCCGATGGCGCGCACCACGGCCCCATGCCGGGCCGCCACGGCCACGAGCTCGGCCAGCTTGCCGGTGGTGACCATGCCCACCTCATCGAGGATCACCACGTCCCCCGCACTCAACTGCGCCGCCCCGGTGCGACCCGTGCGGTGGGCAATCAGGAAAGCATCAATGGTCGTCGCCTGGGCCCCAATGTCCTCCGACATGACGGCAGCAGCAGCCGCCGTGGGCGCCAGGCCAACGACGTTGCCGCCGGTCGCCCGCACCGCATCGGCGGCCAGCGACAGGCTGGTGGTCTTGCCGGCCCCGGCCGGGCCGATGCCCAGACTGAGCAGCTTCTCGTCGGTGGCGAAGGCGCGGGCGAGGGCCACCTGACCGTCGCTGAGCGGGCCGGTGTGCGCCGCTAGCACTTCCTCGAACCGCTCCGCCGACACAGCGGGGATGACGGTGCGCTGGGCGGCGGCGAGCACCTGGTGCTCGGTCTCCAACACCTCCCGAGAGGTGAACACTGCCGCGTCGGAACGGATGAACTGGCTGGTGCCATCGGCGCGGGTGAACTCCGCCAGGCGCGGCACATCAGCCTGCGGGGTGACCGACAGACTGTGCGTGGTGGTGGCCTCCCGGACGACCTCGGCCACCAGCTCATCGGGCACCGTGCGCCCGATCATGGCATCTTTCAGGTGCCGGCGGGTCTGCGCGTGGACGTGGTTGACGCTCCACGTCGCCTGTTTCTGGGACAGCTCGTGCACCACCAGACGGGCGTGCTCAGAGACGTCGATCTGGGCGGCCTCGGCGCCCAGCGGCGCGTTGCCGGCGGCTGCCCGCACGTGGGCCAACAGGTCCTCTCCGACCGGCATGTGCACCTGCTGCCTGTAATCCTGTCCCCACTCCTCGACCAGCTCGGACAGGCGCCGGGCGGACTTCTTCGCCGGCCGGGATTCCAGGGTGGCTTGTTGGGCCAAAGCGATCTTCTGAGTCGGTCGTGGTGCGTATCCGTGGCGTTCGGTGAACTCGGCTTCCAGCCGTTCCACGGTCGCGGCAATGTCGGCCCGGCGGGAGGAGGCGTGGTGGATCGCGTCCAGGTCCACCCCGGCAATCTCGTAGATCGGCTCATTCCCGCTGGCCATTCTGGGGGTTGCCGCGACCCCCAAGGAGGTAGACACCTTCTCCATGACCTTCGCGTTGTAGGTCTCCGAGGCGGCCACCTTCATGCGGTACAGGGGTGCGTCCGTCCAGGGAGGACCACTTGCCGTCCGCGCCGAAAACCTTGTTGGCGATCACCACGTGATCGTGCAGCTGCGGGTCCCCGGTCCGGGAGTCATAGTGACGGAACTGGGTGGCGATCAGCCCACCCTCGACGTCGATCTGACGGACCCCGTTACGGCCTCGACGGGTGAACGTCGCTTCTTGCTCCAGGAAGCTCAGCGTCTCGGCAATGGCTTCGTTGTGCGCGGCCTCCACGGCCTTGCGGGCCTCGTCCCCGCCCAGGGCCCAGAGCAGGGAGACCGACTTAGCGGGGGAGAACACCAGGTCATACCCGGCCACGGTCTGCTGCTTCGCGGTGGTCTGAGCGGTGATGAACCGGCCCAGCTCCTCCTTGTTCCGCACGTCGCGGCCATGCGTCTCCCGGAACAGCTGGCCACCGACGCGGCCCCGGATCGTCTGCCGCTCCTCGCGGGTGGGGGCGGCCCCGGTGGTGCGTTCGTGCCGAGCAGTCTCCTCCTCCAGGCGCCGGGTCAGCTCCGTGTCCGCACTGGCGTAGCGGTGGTATTTCTGGCCCAGAGCCACGTCCGCCTGGGTGCCGCCGGCGGCCAGGATGCGGTCGGCATCCGGGCGGATGCCCTCCCCGAACAGGGCCGCCATTTGCGCCTCGGTGACCTCCCCGGACACCCCCAGCAGCGCCTGCGAATGGGCGACCCACTGCCCCGGGGGCATGCCCTCGACGGTGTAGTAATCCCCCAGCGCGCGGTCACCGGAGCGCAGCTCATCGGCGGAGGCGACCTCGGAGGTGTAGTAGGCATACCCGTCCCCAGCGCTGAGCTTGTGGAGGGTCATCACAGAAGCAATCTAGCGCGTTTTCATCCTCATTTATCAATGATGCACTAGGTGTGACGGTCTGATAGGGCGTGAAGGGCCGATGCGAGCTTGCGAGTCATTGGGCTGGAAGGACCCAGAAAGTCCGTCACGGATGTGACGCGGTTGTGCCTACGAGACTGTGGGTGTGGGCAGGGGATGCCAAGGGCAGGACGAGGAACGAGGACGAACCGCAGAGCATCAGCTGTCCACACCCACAGTCGATTGGGTGCAAGCGCACCAGTTGTCCACATGCGCTGTTCATGTGGGCAACCTGCACGAGCTGGGGTGGGGGCTGTGGGTCCGATGGAGAGACCGGAGGATGAATCTCGGAAGCGGTCCACAGCCCCCACCCCAGCTCACAGCGCTACCGCCGACCAGGCGTCCTCCTTCGCGCCGCTGGCTGGGCTGGCGGAACGGGAGTGAGAGAAGGAGTTGGTCTATAACCGTTAGGGCGTGGGTGGTGTTCAATGGAAGGGAATGATGTTGCTGATGTGAAGGAGGAGTGGTGGCGCAGCGCAAGAGTGCGACCAAGACCGAGGCGCGGGAGCGGGCCCGCCGGGCGGCCGCGGAGTCGATGGCCCGGGAGCAGCGGTTGCTGGAACTGGGCGAGCAGTTCTTCGTCGCCCAGGGTGAGGCGGAGCAAATCATGAAGACGGCTGAGCGGCGCTTTGCGGAGATACGCACCAAGGCCGAGCAGGACGCTGCCCAAGCCAAGGCGTCACAGGCTCGCGTGGTTGCCAGCATGAAGGGTGAGCGCGTCACAGTGTCTGAGATTGCCCAGCGTCTTGAACTGTCAATGGCCGAGGTCCGTGCCCTCTTGAAAGACTCCCCTGACAGCACCGACTCTGATGCTGTCGGTGAGACTGCGGATGGAAAGGACCACGAGGTGGGTGAAGCTGCTGAGGTGCCCGAGCGGAAGTCAGGGCTCGATGAGCCGGTACAGCTTCTATCGCTATCACCCAGCAGATGGAGAACGACCGAGGCCCTTTGCTGCCAATCAATTTCGCGCCTCATGAGAGTCACAACTGTCTCCCGAAGAAGAGGGGTTGTGATCCTGTAACCACTGCCCCCAACTCTCCTCCAGATACCGCAGAAGATGCGTGTTGAGCATGGACAATGCTCGCGCACCGCTCTCCAGCGATTCCAGCACCTCTCTTGCAGCCTCTGGGGACTTGCTCGTCGCTGTTCGTGCGGCAGTTGCCTGCACACCCAGCGCCGAAATCTGATGAGCTATCACGCTGTAGTACTCCTCCAGCAACTCCAACGACAAATAGCTCTCAGGCTCCCGGGCTCCGGACACATTAGCCAACTCGTCCATCACAGTCCCCTTCATCGTGGCTAGGCGTGGTGATCCATCATCGGCCCGGACCTGCCCTGTGGTCCTCCCCCACAAGAGGGATCTGCGAGCCGAAGAATGCACCCAGCCGCTATTGAAGGGTTCTAGAACAGGGTGGGGTGGTTGGGGTCGATGCCATGCACGAGCTCGCGCACCACGTCCTCGTCCCACCCGCGGGTTTTCAACTCCTCGCGCAGCTGCCGAGACCGGGCCGAGCGTTCGGCCTTCGACAGCCGCCGCCACCGGGCGGCGGTGGCCGAGGGCATCCGGCCTTTCATCGCCCGATCGGCCATGTTCTCCGCCCGAGTGCCCAACAGCAGGTGCGTGGACGGTTCCAGGGAGGCGTGTACGCACAGCGGGACGTCACACCAGTGCAGCGCGGTCAACCCCTCGATTGCGGCCAGGCCGCCGTGGACGGTGGCCAAGGAGAAGCGGTGGGCGGCAACGGCTCTCTGCCCGTTGGCGGTAGGCAGCCAGAAACGGCCATAACCGTCATCACTGATCGCGCCCAACCACAACCAGCACGAGTCGGGCTCCGGTCCTTTCAGGACGTGGGAGTAGAAGCGCTCAACGTCGGATGACTGCACGGCGGGCCTCCGCTCGGTGAACCAGCAGCAGCAGCAGGCCCGTGATTACCGCGCCGACTCCGATCGCCGGCCAGGTGTTGTCGTTGATGCCCACCACGGTCCACACCCAGAACAGATACGGGGTGATGGCTACGGCGCCGGCCACGCGGTGGCGCAGCGCGGAGGGCATCGGGATGATGCGCAGCACCCAGTGCGCTATCGCGTGGCCGATGCGGTAGAACAGCCGTACCCACCACAGCAGGTAGAGGATCACGATGCGGGGCATCAGCGGTCTCCTCTCGGTGTGGGGGTGTCATGGGTGGCCGCCAGTGCTTCGGCGTCCCAGACGTCGATCTCGTCTTCGGGTAGCTCCAGACTCACATGTGCCAGGGACTTAATCTCTCCGCGCAGCACCCGACCCACTGCGCCCTTGGACACCCCGACGCGGCGGTGGATCTTGTAGTGGGACAGCCCCGCCCGGTGCAGCCGGTGGATGGCGCGCACCTGCTCGGGGGTGATCGGAGATTTGCGCCCCAGCTGCACCCCGCGGGCCCGGGCAGCCTCCAGCCCATCCTGGACGCGCTCCACGATCAGTGCGCGTTGATACTCGGCCATCGCCACGAACACGTTGAGCTGGAAACGGCCAACCGGAGTGGTGGTGTCGATGGTGTCGGTGAGACTACGCAGCGCCACCCCGCGGCGGATCAGTTCGTCAATCGTGGTGACCATGTGGACCAGGGACCGGCCCAGCCGGTCCAGGGAGTACAGCACCAGGGTGTCCCCTTCCCGGGCCTCGGCCATGAGCGCGGCCAGGCCGGGGCGCTCTGCCTGGGTGCCGCTGATCTTGTCGGTGAAGACAAGCTCCGCCGGCACCCCGGCCTCGGTGAGCGCGCGCAGCTGCACGTCGAGGTTCTGGGAGGTGGTGGACACTCGGGCGTAGCCGAGCAGCCGGCCGGGGCGACTCGAATCTGGGCTGTTGTGAGCTTTTTGAGTCATCGTCTATCGAGTCCTGGATTTCGAGTCGGGATT
>NZ_MKJW01000107.1:4933-8169 GCF_001942375.1 Kocuria sp. CNJ-770 | reverse complement strand
GGCCGGCCACTATGGTCACTGAGTCAGCCTGCGCGGAATTCGTAGATAACCAAGCGGGTGCGTCCCCCGCCGGGTGGACCCGCTGGCGTAACGATCCCGTGGCTATGGTCACAAAGTCTTTGCAACTGTAACCTCCGAGTGAGGAAGCTCCCCCGCTTTCTGTACCCCCAGGTGGACCCCCCCTGTGTCCCACCTTTTTGCAGATTCGAGCGATCATGACTCTTCGCAAGACATTCCTTGCCACCGGAACCGCGGCCGCGCTGGCCACCGGTGGATTGTTCCTCACGGCCGCCCCGGCGGCCGCCGCCCCCGGCGACCCCGCCTGTGTGGCGGCGGAGGCCGAGCTGCGCGCGGCCCTGGAGCGGGCCGGCCTGGAGGCCGAGCTCGTCGACGAGCTGGAGGCCGCCGTCGATGCCGTGATCACCGCTCAGGCCGAGCGGGATGCCCTGGCCGTGGCCGCCGCGGAGGCGCTGACCGCATTGGAGGAGGCTCAGGCGAACCTGGCTGCGGCGGTCGAGGCCGCCGCGGAGGTGGACATCGAGGCCGCTGAGGCCGCGGTGGCCACCGCCCAGGCCGCCGTGGACGCCGCCGCCGCGGACCTGGCCGCCGCCGAGGCGGCCCTGGCCGCGGAGGTGGAGGCCTACGAGGCTGCGGTCGCGGTCGCCCAGGCCGAGCTTGACGCCGCGGTGGCCGCCCAGGAGACGGCGCAGGAGGAGCTGGCCGCAGCCGAGGACGCGGTGGTGGCGGCCGAGGCTGACCTCGACGCTGCGGTCGCGGCCCAGGAGGCCCTGGACGCGGCTCTAGCCGCCCAGGTCGAGGCCGACGCTGCCGTCGCCCCGGCTCAGGAGGCCTTGGATGCGGCTCTGGCCGTGCAGGTCGAGGCTGACGCTGCTGTCGCCCCGGCCCAGGAGGCCCTGGACGCGGCGGTGGCCGTGCAGATCGAGGCGCAGGCCGCGGTGGACGCCGCCCAGGCTGAGCTGGAGGCGGCTTTGGCCGTGCAGGCTACCGCCGACGCCGACGTGGCTGCCGCTCAGGCTGAGTTGGACGCGGCTGTGGCCGTGCAGGCCGACGCCAACGCGGCCTTGGCGGCTGCTGTGGCCGCCCGTGACGCCGCGGTCGCTGATGACGACCCGGACAACGACGCGGCCGCTGAGCAGGCGGTCGTGGACGCCCAGGCTGCGGTGGACCTCGCGGACGCGGCGGTGGCCGATGCGCAGGTGGCGCTGACCGCCGCCGAGGGCGTGGCCGCGGATGCGGCGGCCGTGGTGGCTCTCGAGCAGGGTGAGCTTGCTGCGACGCAGGCCACGCTGGATGCCGCGGTCGGGGCGGCGACCGAGGCGCAGGCTGTCCTGGATGCGGCTCTGGCCGCCCAGGCCGCCGCCGATGCGGCGGTGGATGCGGCCCAGACCGACTTGGATGCGGCCCTGGCCGCCCAAGCCGAGGCGGCGGCGGCGGTGGCCGCCGCTGAGCTGGCGGTCCAGGAGGCCGGCACCGTCGCTGACGCGCAGGCGGCGGTCGAGATCGCGATCGGTAACCGGGACACCGCCCAGGTTGACCTGGAGGAGGCCAACGCCGCGGTGGCTTCCGCCGAGGCCGCCCTGGAGGCGGCACAGGTCGAACCGGAAGCGCTGGTGGAGGCCCGCGCCGAGGTCACCGCCGCCCAGGCCGACCTCGCCGCAGCACAGGCGGACCGGGCCGCCGCCCAGGCCGACCTGGACGCCCAGCTGGGTCTGCTGGCCGCCGTGGCCGCCGCCGAGGAGGACTTCGCAGCCGCGCAGGAGAACTTCGAAGTGGCCCTGGCGGCCGCGGTCGAAGCCCAGCTGGCCCTGGACGCGACCATCGAGGAGCTGGCCGATCTCCGGCTGGCCCTGGGCGAGGTCGGGGTGGACGTGGCCGAGCTGGAGGTCCTGTTCGAGGAGGCCCTCACCGCCTGCTCCGCCGGGGTGGACATCGACATCGACACCGACACCGGGGTCATCGTCGTCCCACCCGCCACGCCCGGGGCGCCATGGTCCCCGGGCACGACCCCGACCTCCTGGGTGCCCGGCTCCTCGATGCACAGCACCTCGGTGTACGGCACCAACCAGGGGATGAACGTGCAGACCGCCGGCACCGGCACCACCGACACCGATGGCGCCGGCCTGGGCGCGGTGGCGCTCACCGGTGCCGGGCTGCTGGCGGCCACCGGTCTGGTGCTGCGCCGGCGGTTCAGCGCCCAGAACTGACCCCGTTGGTGCCGGCCGGCGCCACACCAGGCCTACGCCGGCACCCCTTGACCAGGGCCGGGTGCCCGTATCCACACCGGCACCCGGCCCTCTCCACAGCCAGAGGATCCCCTCATGCGGCACCCCGACCAGAACAACACCGGCGACGACCCCCGCCCGCCGCAGGCACGTTCCGGGCGCGCCCGCTCTTTGTCGGCCCTCGCCGCTGCCGCAAGTGCTGCGGGACTGCTCACGGCCGCGGTGCTGCTGGGCCCCGGCCCGGAAGCCGACGAGACCCTCACCACCCCACCGGCCACATCCCCTACGGCGCCGTCCACCGTGGTCGCTCCATCATCTACTGCAGCCAGCACCCCGTCACCGGGAACACCTGCGGAGCCCTCCTCTGTGGCTTCCTCCAGCCCGGCGCCGGTCCCCGGCAGCGCCTCACCCCCTGAACCCGTCAGTCCCGCACCGGGGGCGCTGCCCGCTGCGTCGGCTCCGGTGCACTTGACCGTGCCCGCGGCCGGCATCGACCAGCCCGTCCTGCCGCTGAGCCCCACCGCGGAGAACCTGGCCGAGCAGTCGATCGTTCCTCCGTTGACCACCGATGCCTACTGGCTGAGCACCTACGGTCACCCCGGGGACGGGTCGCAGACCACCACCTACATCACCGGGCACAGCTGGGAAGGCCTGGATGCACCCTTCGACCGGCTCAGCACCCAGGTCACCCCCGGGGACACCGTGGTGCTCGGCACCGAAACCGGCCAGATCAGCTACGTCGTGGAGACGGTCACGACCTACGACAAGAACAGCCTCAAGGACAGCGAGATCTGGGCCATTGTCCCGAACCGGCTGGTGCTGATCAGCTGTTTCGTCCAGGACCCGTGGGGCAAGAACGTCGTCGTCACCGCCATCCCCGCTGCCTGAACGCCGGGCACGAGCAGAATCGTTGCCCGATGCATCCCGCGGAGGCGGGAGCGACCCGCCCCAGGAGACGCTGTTGAATCTTCCCTCCATCGCCCTGATCACCCC
>NZ_MKJW01000107.1:0-4795 GCF_001942375.1 Kocuria sp. CNJ-770 | reverse complement strand
AAAACGTTGCCGGTGGAAAGAGCAGGCACCTACCGTCAGAGAAATCGACCATTGGGTGCAGTCATGCTCTACAGCAGGAAGGGCACCGGCATGGATGACCAGCCATTCGCGTTCGTCGAGGCCCCGAGGGACATGACCACCTTGAGTCCGGACCAGGAGTTTCCCGCCGACCTGGCCGGGTTGAGCCTGGTGGAGCTGCAGGTGCTGCACAGCAGGATCTGCCACCAGCTCGACCATGAGTACCTCATCGCTCTGGGCGGGCCTCACCCGCTGACCCTGGACCGGTACCGGGACCTGATCGCTCAACTCGACGTGCACGACGGATCCACCCCCGAGGCTGACCGATGAGCGCCCGCGCGTCCAGCGGTGACCCGGGCACGTTTTCGATCGGCGGGCCACCACGATGCCCGGTTCCGGGCACCGACCTCGCGGCGGTGGAACTGACCGGGGTGGCGCAGAAGATCGAGGGACGGAAAGGCGGTGTTCGCTGTGTCCTCGGGTGCTTTGCCTGCTGATCTGGATGCGGTGCTCACTGTCGACAACGTCTCCGGGGGCCAGCGACTCACCGGCAACGACATCGATCTGGGCGGCTGTCCCAGGTGGTCGCCACGGTCATTGACGATGAAGCGGTGCTCTACGGAGAGTTCCAGGTCGAGGCCACTGTGATCGAGGACTGGGACCCGGAAGACGTCAATCCCAGTGGATCGGCCCTGTCCGGCGTCGTGGAGGACTGGCGGGCGGATACGAACGGTGAGGTGACACTCAGCGCCTACGTCTACGTCCAGACCGCCGAGCACGGACCCCTGGGCGTGACCTTGCGCCAGGCGTTGGAGGCCTTGAACACTGCACGCGCCCAGTATCTGGACTGGTTGCGGTCCCGGCGCGCACGCTGAGGACCCCGACCCGCAGGTGCGCATCCGGCCTCGGTCGCGCCCAGGCGGAGCAGGTCGGGGCGCTGGTGGCCGCTCATGCGGCGGTGGCCTTCATCGACGCCCAGTAGATCAAACACCTCCACCAAGCGTTGGCCACTCGGGAGCCGGCAAGCCAAGCCAAAGGCATTTTGAGGGAACGGTTCAAGACCACCGCCCAACAGACCTTCCTGGTGCTGGCCACCACCGGCGCCCTGCCCGACGCCAAACCCTGACCGGAGCTCAGGCCTGCTGCTGCGGATTCATCTGTCCCCTGATCAGGGGATATAGTGGCCCGTCGGAACTGAGAACCATGGCACGGGGGTGCTACTCAGTCAGCGGGACCGGCCAGGCCATCATGCTCGCCACTGTCCCACCGCCGTGAGGCGCAGGACACGAGCCGGGATCCGCAGGGACGAGGCCGCATCACGTTGAGCTGCTGGTGGGCGTGCCGGCCGATTTTCCACCGCAGGGGGGTAAGCCACTGATGGGACGTACCCATGACGAGCTACACATGACTAGGGACAGCGCCGACACCAGCCGCTGCCCCGCGGCTCGATAGAGCCGGAAGAGGGCGGTCGCCGGTGAGTCGTCCAGACCGGGGGAAGACGACGTCAATGGCCACCACGAGCACCCCTCGGAAGACCCGGCTGGTGGGCATTGACGCCGCCCGGGGCCTGGCGTTGATCGGGTTGGCCGCCATCCACATCCTGCCGGCCTTCGACCCGGACACCTTCTCCCCTACCACGCAGTGGACGCTGTTCGCCGGTGCTTCGGCGGCGGTGTTCGCCTTGCTGGCCGGGGTCGGGCTGGCCTTCACCTCCGGGGGACGGATCCCCCATCAGGGGCCGGCGATGACCGCGACCCGGGTCGCGCTGTTCGTCCGAGCGGTGCTGATCGCCTCCCTGGGTTTCGGGATCAACGGGTTCATGCCTTCCCCGACCCCGGCGGTGGGCATCCTGGTCTATTACGGGGTGTTCTTCCTGCTGGCGATCCCGTTCCTGCACTTCTCAGCCAAGATGCTGTTCGGCTGGGCGGGGTTCTTCGCCCTTGCCGGGCCGGTGCTGGTGCACATCTTCCGTGATGCGCTGCCGGTCTATGAGTCCGCCAGCCCGACCTTCATCGACCTGGCCACTGCCCCGGGGGCCACCCTGGCCCAGTTGCTGCTCACCGGCACCTACCCGGCCCTGCCCTTTCTGGCCTACCTGCTGGCGGGGCTGGGTCTGGGGCGGCTGGACCTGGGTGAGATCCAGGTCCAGGCCATCCTGCTGCTGGTCGGGGCCGGGCTAGCAGTGAGCGCCTGGTTGATCTACTGGGTGCTGATTCTCCAGGCCGGTGGCTACGACCAGCTCATGGCCCATACCCCGGCCCTGAGCGAGGAACAGATCGACGAGATCATCACCTGGGGACCGGACCCGACCCTGCCCACCACCACCTGGTGGTGGCTGCTGATCCCGGGACCGCACACCAACACCCCCATCGCGGTGCTCCAGGACCTCGGCACCGGGGTGGCCGTGCTCGGTGCCTTCCTGCTGCTCACCCGCGCGGGGAAGGCCTGGGCGCTGCCGTTGGCGGCGATGGGCTCGATGACCCTGACCCTGTACTCCGCCCATCTGCTGGCCCTGTCCACCGAGGTGCACTACGACCAACGCCTCCTGTGGTTCCTGGTGCACCTGGGCGTGGCCGTGGTCTTCGCCCTGGTCTGGCACAAGACCTTGGGACAGGGGCCTTTGGAACGCCTCGTCGCCCGCGCCGCGGCCACCACCCGCCGGCTGGTCCTGTCACCCGGGCACCGGAAATCCTGAATTCCCTGCCCACCGACCTACTCTGAACACGTCCACGCGCCCGGCCCCTGTCGGTAGGGTCTTGGTGATGGATCATCCTGCTGCGGAACCACCGAAGCCCGACTCCTCCCCTGCCGACCCGTTGCCTTCCCCGGGCACTGCGGAGGCCGCGCGCCTGGACGCCCTGCACGAGCTGGGCCTGCTGGAGACGGCCCCGGAGGAACGCTTCGATCGCATCGTGGCCCTGGCCCGGGTGATCTTCGAAGCCCCCATGGCGGCGATCACGCTCATCGACGCGGACCGGCAGTGGATCAAAGCCGCAGCCGGCATGGAGGCCGGTGTCGCGGTCGCCCGGGACTACTCCCCGTGTCATTATACGGTTCAGCACCCGGGCCCGCTGGTCATTGCCGACACCAGGTCCGTCGACCGGGTGGCCGATATGACTGTGGTGGGCCAGGGCATCCGCTTCTACGCCGGTCAGCCACTGACCGCGCCCACCGGGGAGCGGATCGGGTCGCTGTGCATCATGGACACCGTGCCCCGCCGGTTCACCGCCGGCCAGCAGCAGATCCTGGCTGAGCTGGGTCAGCTGGTCGAGTGGGAACTGGCGGCGACCGATGAGCTGGCAGTGGCCGCAGCCGCCCAACGCGCGCTCGTGCCGGTCGGCACCGCCCCGATTCCCGGCTATGAGCTGGCCGGCCGGTGCACCCCGGCCCGACGTGCAGACGGGAGCTACTTCGACTGGCGCCCGGCCGGCGGCCGGGTGCAGTTGCAGGTCGCCGATGTGGTCGGGGTCGGAGCCTCGGCGGCGGTGATCGCCGCCAGTGTGCGGATCCTGCTGCAAGCCGTCATCCACGACAGCGACCACCGCCGGGCCACCAGCCGGGCCGCGGAGGGCATTGGCGCCCTGCTGGGCGGCACGGACACGTTCGTCATCGCTTTCGCCGCCACCCTGGACCCGGCTACCGGCGCCGTGACCTACGTGCTCGCCGGACCCGGGATGGCCATGGTCCTGGGTGCGGACGGCAGCCACCACCGGCTGGCCTCCTCCGGGCCTTCTCTGGGACTGTCCGCGGCCTACGGCACCGCAGGGGAGGTGCGCACCACCGTGGTGGACCCCGGACAGACACTGCTGGTCCTTGGGGACGGGTTCCTCGACCTGGACGCGGACCCGGACTCGCAGAAACGGCTGGACCAGACCCTGGGCGAGGTGGCCGAACGCTACCGCGGTGGCCTCGGGGTCCACGAGGCGGTGGAGCTGGCCACCGCCTGGGCGGTGAGCCAGGGCCATCCCACCGACATCACCGCCCTCGCCCTGCACCGCACCGCAACTTGAGCCGCGTGATCTCGTGGGAGCCGATCACGGAACTCAGGTGTTCCGCCCCGCGCCGAGCATGTCACCCCCCAAGCGGACAGCAGGCCACCACGAACCACGTGCGCCGCCGACGGTGAGGTTGTCCGACAAGAACGGCCGGAACGAGCAAAGACACCGTCGACGGTTGCCTTGGCCCCTTTAGCCGCGTCGGGTGGTTTCCAGGGCGTTGATGGTTTGTGCGGGCAGTGTGGTGGTGACTGCCTCGACGGCGGCCTCCAGCTGCTCCGGGGTGGAGACCCCGACCACCGGGTACACCGGGGCCTCCCGCTGGGCCATCCAGGCCAGCACCACCTGACCGGCGTCGAGTCCATGGGCGTCAGCGACGTCGGTCAGGGCGGCCAACGCCCTGGCCGCCGTCTGCCCTCGATAACCTCCGGGGATCGGGCGGTCGGGACGGGTATAGGCCCCCGACAGCAACGGCGAATACCCCAGCATCGTCATCCCATGCTCACGGCAGAACTGCTCGACGTCCTCATCGAGCAGCACGTGCGGGGAGAGATCCGCCCCCGGATTCGGGCGCAGATAGGTGAAGCGCTGCTGCAACCCTGCGTACCGGGCCCGGCCCGCGGCGTCGAGGGTTCCCGGCAGGCGATCGGCGGTGAGGTTGCTGCCAGCGATCGCCCCGACGAGCCCTTCGGCCACCAACTCCTCCATAGCACCCAGGGTGTCTTCCAGCGGTGTGGTGGTGTCGTCGATGTGGGCGTAAAGCACATCGATCCGCTCCACCC
>NZ_MKJW01000106.1:0-29730 GCF_001942375.1 Kocuria sp. CNJ-770 | reverse complement strand
GCGCTCGCACTCGGGCCAGGGCCGGACCCTGAACAACCTGCTGTTCTTCGCGGCCTGCATGATCATCATGCTGGGCAGCTTCTGGGCCTTCGCCAGCTACCCCAACAGCCCGCTCATCTGGTTCGTCGGCCTGGGCCTCTACGCCCTGGCCCTGCTCATCCCGGTGGGCATCCTCCAGAACAGCACCGGCAAGAAGGCCCTCGGCGGGCGCACCCTGCTCATGGACGTCCCCCCGACCACCGAGGTCCCCGGCGAGCAGCCCACCGCCGCCGAGTTCGGCCAGGGCCCCCGGGACATCCGTGAGCGCGACGCCCGCACCGCCGCCGTCCACCACGGCGACAAGTTCGGCAAGGCGGTCGAGTAGTTCCTCCCACCCCGGTACGACTCGCCCCCTCCCGCGCGGGAGGGGGCCGACGTCGTTCTGCGGGCCGGTGCGCGGGGCGGGCCCGCTCAGGCGGTGGCGGGCTCCCTGGCGAAGACGGCCTCGACCACGCCGCGCGCCCACTCGAGGATCTCGCGGTCCACGAGGTCCTTGCCGCCGATCCGGGCGGTCTTCGGCTTGGGGATCAGCACCTGGGCGGTGTCCGTGCCGGGCACGGTCTTCACCTGCGCCCCGGGGTAGAGGCGGGTCAGGCGCATCTGCCGCGACTCGGGCAGCTCGGCCGGGGCGAAGCGGACCATGTTGCCCTGGGCGGCGACGTCGGTGAGCCCGGCCGCGCGGGCGGTCACCCGGAAGCGGGCGACCTCCAGCAGGTTCTGCACCGGCTCGGGGACCTCGCCGTAGCGGTCCACGAGCTCGTCGGCGACCTCCTGGATCGCCTCCTCGGTGGCCGCGTTGGCGAGGTTGCGGTAGGCCTCCAGGCGCAGCCGCTCCCCCGGGACGTACTCGTGCGGCAGGTAGGCGTTGACCGGCAGCTCGATCTTCATCTCGGTGGGCCGCTCGTCCTCCTCGCCGCGGTACTCGGCGACGGCCTCCCCCACGAGCCGCAGGTACATGTCGAAGCCCACCCCGGCGATGTGCCCGGACTGCTCCCCGCCCAGCAGGTTGCCGGCCCCGCGGATCTCGAGGTCCTTGACGGCCAGCTGCATGCCGGCGCCGAGCTCGTTGTGCGCGGCGACGGCCTTGAGCCGCTCCAGCGCCGTCTCGGAGAGCGGCTTCTCGGCCTGGTAGAGGAAGTAGGCGTAGGCCCGCTCGCGGCCGCGTCCCACGCGCCCGCGCAGCTGGTGCAGCTGGGAGAGGCCGTAGCGGTCGGCGCCGTCGACGATGAGGGTGTTGGCGTTGGCGATGTCCAGGCCGGTCTCCACGATGGTGGTGCAGACCAGGACGTCGAACTTCTTCTCCCAGAAGTCCACGATGATCTGCTCCAGCCGGGACTCGGACATCTGCCCGTGGGCCACCGCGATCCGCGCCTCGGGCACGAGCTCGGCGATCTCCTTGGCCTTGCGCTCGATCGAGGACACCCGGTTGTGGATGTAGAAGACCTGGCCCTCGCGCATCAGCTCGCGGCGCACCGCCGCGGAGACCTGCTTGTCCGTGTAGGCGCCCACGTAGGTGAGCACCGGGTGGCGCTCCTCCGGCGGGGTGGCCAGGGTGGAGGTCTCCCGGATCCCGGTCAGCGACATCTCGAGGGTGCGCGGGATGGGGGTCGCGGACATCGCCAGGACGTCCACGTTGGTGCGCATCGCCTTGAGCTTCTCCTTGTGCTCCACCCCGAAGCGCTGCTCCTCGTCGATGACCACCAGGCCGAGGTCCTTGAACTGGACCTCCTTGGACAGCAGCCGGTGGGTGCCGATCACCACGTCGATCGAGCCGTCCTTGAGCCCGGCGAGCGTCTCCTTCGTCTCCTTGGCGGTCTGGAACCGGGAGAGGGCGGCCAGGTGCACCGGGAACCCGGAGAAGCGCTCGGTGAAGGTCTCGGCGTGCTGCTGGGCCAGCAGCGTGGTGGGCACAAGCACCGCCACCTGCTTGCCGTCCTGCACGGCCTTGAACGCGGCGCGCACCGCGACCTCGGTCTTGCCGTAGCCCACGTCCCCGGAGATCAGCCGGTCCATGGGGACCTCCCGCTGCATGTCCGCCTTGACCTCGTCGATCGTGGTCAGCTGGTCGGGGGTCTCGATGTACGGGAAGGCCTCCTCCAGCTCGCGCTGCCACGGGGTGTCCTCGCCGAAGGCGTGGCCGCGGGAGGCCATCCGGGCGGAGTAGAGCCGGATGAGCTCGTTGGCGATGTCCTTGACGGCCTTCTTGGCCGCGCGCTTGGTCTTGTTCCAGTCCGCCCCGCCCATCTTGGACAGGCTGGGGGTCTCCCCGCCCACGTAGTTGGTGACCTGGTCGAGCTGGTCGGTGGGCACGAACAGCCGGTCCTTCGGGCCGTTGCGCTTGGACGCGGCGTACTCCAGCACCAGGTACTCGCGCACGGGCTTGGGCTGGCCCGGCTTCGTCATCGCCCCGGCGATGGGCCGCTGGATGAGCTCCACGAACTGGCCCACGCCGTGCTGCTCGTGCACCACGAAGTCCCCCGGGGACAGCGCGAGCGGGTCCACGGCGTTGCGCTTGCGCCGCACGGGCAGCTTGCGCATGTCCTTGGTGGTGTACGGGCTGGCCTTGCCCAGCAGGTCGGCCTCGGTGAGCAGCACGATTCGCGGGCCGTCGAGGGCGAAGCCCTTGCCGGCCACCGCGGTGGTCAGCTCCACGACCCCGGGCTGCGGCGGCTCCTCCAGCGACTCGCGGCGGGCGGCGGGGATGCCGGCGTCGTGCAGCAGCTCCGCGATCCGCGCCAGCGGGCCGGGGCCCTCGGTGACGGCGACGACGCGCCAGCCGTCGGCCACCCGCCCGCTCAGGAACTCCAGCATGGCCTCGACGTCCCCGTGGAAGCCCAGCGGGTCGCGGGCGGCCACGGTGAGGGTGTCGGCGTCGGAGTCGAGCAGGGCGATGTCCTCCGCGGCGGTGTCCGCGTCCACGTCCTGCCCGGCCACGGCGTTGACGTTCAGCGCGGTGACCGCCCACCAGCCGAGCCCGGCGTCGAGGGCGGTGGACCGGGCCTCGGCCAGGGTCTGGAAGGACCCGGAGGACAGGGTGCGGCCGCCGTCGTCGCCGGTGGGCAGGGCGTGCTCGGCGGAGCCGATGTCGATGGGCGCCGAGAGCCCGTCGGAGGCGGAGTCCCAGGCGGCCAGGAGGAACTCCTCGTTGGTGGCCACGAGGTCGTGCGCCCGGGCCCGGACCTTCTCCGGCTCCATCACTACCACCAGGGAGCCCGGCGGCAGCAGGGAGAGCATCGGGACCATGCCGTCCACCAGCAGCGGGGCCAGGGACTCCATGCCCTCCACGTAGATCCCGCCGGCGATCCGCTCGAGCATCGACTCGGCGCCGGGCAGGGCGTTGCGCAGCGCCGCGGCCCGGGACATCACGGACGGGGTGATGAGCACCTCGCGGCAGGGCGGGGCCACGAGCCGGTCGGGGTGGTCCGTGCCGGTGAGGGTGCGCTGATCGGCCACGGCGAACCAGCGCAGCTCGTCCACCTCGTCGCCGAAGAACTCGATCCGCACCGGGTGGTCCTCCACCGGGGAGAAGACGTCGATGATCCCGCCGCGCACGGCGAACTCCCCGCGGCGGGTCACCATGTCCACCCGGGCGTAGGCGGCCTGGGCCAGGGCGGTGACGGCGGCGTCGAAGTCCAGCTCCTCCCCGCGGGCGAAGCGCACCGGGGTCATCTCCCCCAGGCCCTCGACCACGGGCTGGAGCACGGAGCGCACCGGGGCGGTGAGCACCTGCAGCGGGCGCTCGGGGTCGTGGCCGGCCAGCCGGCGCAGCACGTCCAGGCGGCGGCCCACGGTGTCCGAGCGGGGCGAGAGCCGCTCGTGCGGCAGCGTCTCCCAGGCCGGGAACTCGGCGATCCCCGCGGTGGGCAGATAGGCGCCCAGGGCCGCGGCGAGGTCCTCGGACTCGCGGCCGGTGGCGGTGACCGCCAGCAGCACCGGCGCCCGGTCGTCGGCGGCACCGCCGGCGGCGTCGTCGAGGGCCCCGCGCAGCTGGGCGGTGATCACCGGGCGCATTCCGTCCGGGGCGCTGATCACGGTCTCGGGGCTGCGCTCCCCCGGCGGGAAGGCGGCCTGGGTGCGGAGGTTGGCGAAGGAGCGCTCCGCCCCGAGGGCGGCGAGCAGTCCGGACAAGGTCATGAGTGAGCTGTCTCCTGGGACGCTGAGGAAGGTGCTGGCAGAGCACAGGGGCTGTGGAAGCCAACGTTCGCGCCCCCAGCTTACTCCCGCACGCCGACAGGCCCGAGGGGGAGAGGGTCCTGCCCGGCCCCGCCGCGAGCGGCGAGCGGGCCGGGGTTCAGCGGAGCCCGCGCCGCAGCACCTCCTCGAGACCTCCGGCGGGTTCGCCCGGAGATCCCGTCCCACTGCGGAAGATGCCCATGTCGGGGCCGCGGTACTCCCAGTAGGCGAAGCTCAGGTCGTGCTCCTCGAGCAGGTCGAGCATGTCGGCGACCCAGCGCTCCCCGCCCTTGCTCTCCATCTCGAAGGTCTGCCGCACGGCGCCGAACTCCAGGACCGACATGGGGACGTGGTGCTCGGCGCCGAACTGCAGATGCTCGTCCATCCTCGCCTCGAGGTACGTCCTGTCGCGCTTCAGGAAGCGGCTGCTGCCGGGCCCTGACGACCGTGCGTACACGTCCAGCCGCCACCGGATCCGGGGTTCCTCGCCGTCCGCTCCGGCCACGTCCTCACCACGCATGTATCCCCTGATGCGGTACCGGTTCCCGGGCACGACCTCGAACAGGTGCCCGGTGCTGCTCCATCCCGCCACGGCGCCCGCCGGTGAGGCGCCGGTGACCGAGAGGCTCGCATCGTCCTCGTGACCGGAGGACTCCCGGTCGAAGTCCACCGCCGGCGCCGCTCCCTCCCGGCTCTGCCACTCGTACCAGTTGAGGGCGTCGCCGCTGATCCGGTCGTCGACCACCTCGCGGATCTCGGTCCCGTCCGGGGCGTACTCGGTGACGGTGACGGCGTCGAAGTGCGCGGTCCCCCGCATCCCGCCGTCCACGACGGCCACGGGTGCCGCGGCCGCGGCCGATTCGTCGTCGATCACGACCTCGCCGCTGTCGTACTGCACCCAGCTCGAGGTGCCGGTGGGCAGGGACTCGGTGTCGATGCTGCTCTCCCCCAGTCGGCGCGGTTCGCCGGTGGCCAGGACGGCGTCCGGGTCCGGATAGCTGCCGCCGTCACCGGCCGGTATCCAGCCGGCGAACTGGTGGGTGTAGGTGAAGGGCTCGTAGAAGTGGAAGTCGTACATGACGTTGTCGTCGTCCACCAGGAAGTGCGGGTCCTCCCCGGTCGTCCCGAAGAGGCCGTCGACCCCGTGGACCCCCTCGACCACCAGCAGGTGGTGCTCGTCCACGGACCGCACCGCCTCCACCAGCTGCCCGGCGAAGTCTCGCCACTGCTCGCCGGTGGAGTCGGTCGTCACCGGCTCGTTCAGCAGGTCGTACGCCGCGACGGTGGGCTCGTCCTGGTACCGGTCCGCGATCTCGCGCCACAACGCGGCGTTCTGCTGCCGCAGCTCCGGGTCCGACCACAGGTCGAAGCTGTAGTCCTCGCTGCCCCGGTCCAACCAGAAGCCGCCGATGGGAACGTGCAGGTCGAGGATGAGCCGCACGCCGTGCTGCCGGGCCCACCCGACGTTGCGGTCCAGCCACTGCCAGAACACCTCTGGGTCGTCCACGTACCAGTTGCCGTCGATGGCGAAGCGGATGCTGTCGAACCCCATCTCCCGCACGTGCGCCAGGTCCTGCTCCCCGTGGTGCGGGGAGTCCAGCAGGTCGGACCCGTGGACGTCGTCGTAGTAGCCGTTGGAGAAGTTCACCGCTCGCAGCCGGACGGGCTCACCGTTCACCGTCAGGCCCCGTCCGGCCGCCCGGACGAAGCCGTCGCCGTGCGGACCGGCGGGTGCCCCCAGGACTCGTCCGGGGTCCGGAGCGCATCCCGCCAGGGCGAGCACGACGACGCCCAGTACTGCCCCGGCCGTGCCGATACGTCGATCTCGATGGGCCATGTGCACCTCCGGGTCGGCCTGTTCACCCCAGTGCACCACGCCGCAGCCCTCGGATCCCGTCGGGTGACGCCGTTCTCCCGTGGTGTGGGGTGAAGTGGTGCGCACCGGACCGGGTGCGGGGCCCCGCGGTCTCGTGCGTGCCGCGGGCAGGGGGCGGTTCTCTAGGATGAAGCAGAACCGACTTCCCGACCTGAGGAGCTCCCATGGCCGTCACCGCGTCCACCACCGTCCCCGCCCCCGTCGAACGTGTCGTGGAGACCTTCGCCGATGAGGCGTTCGTCCGCCACGTCGCCGAGAAGGCCGGGGCCACTCTGGAGTCCTTCCAGCGTTCGGGCGAGACCACCGCGGCGTTCACCGTGACCACGGTGCGCGCCATGCCCGCGGACCGGCTGCCGGACGTCGCCAAGCGGTTCGTCGGGCCCTCCGTGCACCTCACCCAGACGGACACCTACGAGGCCCCGGCCGCGGACGGGTCCCGCGTGGTGCACAGCGACATCAAGGTCGGGTCCCTGCCGGTCTCGGGCAGCGCCGAGCAGACCCTGCGCCCGCAGGGCGAGCAGACCGAGGTGCACGTGGACTGCGCCGTGGAGGCGAACATCCCGTTCGTCGGCAAGCAGGTCGCGGCCGCCGCGGAGCCCTACGTCAGCAAGGCCCTCTCGTTGCAGTCCCGGGAGGCCGAGGCCTGGCTCGCGAGCCGCTGAGCAACGGCGTGTCACGGAGCCGCTGAGCGGGACGGGCGGACGGAGGGCTGCGAGCGCGGTCATAGACTGACCCCTGATTTTCCGACGACGACGACGAACAGGAGTCCGCTGTGACCGCAGTTGAGACGGACCAGCACGGGCCGGGGCTGGGCAACTTCCTCCGCAGGGACCTGGTGGGCGGTGTCCTGCTGCTGATCGCGATGCTCTCGGCACTCGTGATCGCCAACTCCCCGCTGGCGGACGGCTACTTCGCGCTGCGGGACACCCACATCGGCATCGACTTCCCCGGCCTGGACCACACCGTGGGCGAGTGGGCCTCGGAGGGCCTGCTGGCGATCTTCTTCTTCCTGGTCGGCCTGGAGCTGAAGACCGAGTTCGTGGACGGCGAGCTGCGCAACATCCGCAAGGCCATGCTCCCCATCGTGGCGGCCTTCGGCGGCGTGATCGTCCCGGCGCTGATCTACGTGGCCGTCAACACCCTCAACAACGAGGACCCGAGCACCATCGACGGCTGGGCGATCCCCACGGCCACCGACATCGCGTTCGCGGTCTCCGTGCTCGCCGTGGTGGGTTCGTCCCTGCCCGTGGCCATGCGCACCTTCCTGCTGACCCTGGCGGTGGTGGACGACCTCATCGCGATCGTCATCATCGCGTTCGTCTACACCGACGACCTCAGCACCCTCTACCTGCTGCTCGCGCTCATCCCCCTGGGCCTGTACACCTTCCTGGCCCAGAAGTTCCCCGACTTCTTCATGCAGCACCACTGGGCCGCCTGGGTCATCCTGCTGCCCATCGGCGTGGTCACCTGGCTGTTCGTGCTCGAGGCCGGCATCCACGCCACCATCGCCGGTGTGCTGCTGGGCTTCGCCGTGCCGGTCAAGAAGGTGACCCCGCGGGTGATCCGCCAGGAGGAGCCAGAGCTCGGCCTGGCCCCGGCCCTGGAGCACCGGTTCCGCCCGCTCTCCAACGGCCTGGCCATCCCGGTGTTCGCGTTCTTCGCCGCCGGCGTGGCCGTGGGCGGTCTCGACGGCGTGGTGACCTCGCTGTCCGATCCCGTGGCGATCGGCATCATCCTGGGCCTCGTCCTCGGCAAGCTGATCGGCATCTTCGGCGCGGCGTGGCTGATGGACCGCTTCACCCCCGCCAGCAAGGACGACGACTACACCTGGCTGGACCTCGGCGGCCTGGCCATGGTCGCGGGCATCGGCTTCACCGTCTCCCTGCTCGTGGCAGAGCTGAGCTTCGGCCTCGGCAGTCCGCACGACGAGCACGCCAAGGTCGGCATCCTCACCGGCTCGGCGATCGCGGCGGTGTTCGGCGGCTCCCTGCTGGCCGTGCGCAACGCCCACTACAGGAAGCTGCGGGCCCAGGGCGTGGAGGTCGACAAGCTGGACGCCGAGTGACCGCCCTCGCACACCCGCGCCCCGGACCACCGCGACCCGTGCCGGCCCCCGGTTCCACCCGGGGGCCGGCCCGCGCCGTGCAGGCCGCAGCCTGTCCCCACATCGGCGCCCGGCTGTCCCCAGAAGAAGGTGCAGGCCCGGCACCGCCACGCATCCCCTCTCTCGGTACGCTTCGAATGCAAACACATTCGCTTGCATCTGCGAAGTACCGGAGGGTGCTTCGCTGGCACAGGAGCGGGCCGGGGGGCCGCGACCGGGCCGGGGACTGAGCTCCGGCCGCGCACAGCGCCCCCGCGGACCGCAGGGGGAGAACACCGTCATGGAACCGATCGACTACCTCGTCGCCGTGTGGCGCCATCGTTTCGTCATCATCGTGCTGACCGTCCTCGGCCTGGGCGCGGGGCTGCTCGTGGCCAACAACACCACGGCCACCTACCAGGCCGGGAGCTCGGTCCTGCTGACGCCGAGCCCGGGCGTGGCCAACAACGAGCTGGGCGAGGTCGGCAACTACATGAACTACCAGATCCACTCCTACGCGGAGCTCGCCAGCAGCCGCGTGGTCCTGGACCCGGCCGTCAGGGATGCCGACCTCCCGTACGGCGCGGACGTGCTCGCCGAGCAGATCAGCGCCCAGGTGCCGGTCAACACCTCGGTGATCAACATCAGCGTCACCGACACCGATCCGGCCCGCGCCGCACGGGTGGCCAACGCCGTGGCCGAGAACCTCGTGACCGCGGTGGAGGACGCCGCTCCCGAGCCCAGCGAGGGCGCGCCCTCGCTCGAGCTGCGGACCGTGGCCGAGGCGTCCACTCCGCAGGTCCCGGTCTCGCCCCGGGTGCCCCTGTACCTGGCGGGCGGCGCCGCCCTCGGCTTCTTCCTCGGGGCCCTCTTCGGCCTGGCCCGTTTCGCGCTGCTGCGCTCGCGGCGGCTCGCCGAGGCGTCCACGAGCACGTCCGGCTCCCCCCGGAGGGCCGTCCCGGCGGCGGACGCCCCCCGCGGCGCGGACCGGGAGATGGAAGCGGACCGGGAGATGGAAGCGGTCCACTCGTGATCGCCGTCCTGTCCTCGTTCCCGGAGCCGAGGCCCACCACCAACCCGTACATCGTCCAGCTCGCCCGGGCCCTGCGGGACGCGGACGGCCTCGACTTCGCCACGTTCTCCTGGCGCACCGCCCTGCTCGGCCGGGTGGACGTCTTCCACGCGCACTGGCCCGAGATCCTGGTCGGGGGCCGCCCGGGACCGAAGAAGGCCGTACGCCAGGTGCTGTTCGGTCTCATGGTCCTGCGCTTCCGCCTGCAGGGCACCGTGATCGTGCGGACCGTGCACAACCTGCACCTGCCGCAGGGCATCTCGCCGGTCGAACGGTTCCTGCTCACCTGGTTCGACCGGTGGACCGCCCACCGCGTGGTGCTCAACGAGAGCACCCGGCTGCCGGCGGACCAGCCGTGCAGCACGGTGCTGCACGGGCACTACCGGGACTGGTTCGCCGGACTGCCCCGGCGGGAGGCCGTTGCCGGGCGCCTGGCCTTCGTGGGCATGGTCCGCCGGTACAAGGGCACCGAGACCCTGGTCGAGGCGTTCCGGGCGCTGGCCGATCCCGAGCTGTCCCTGCGGATCTCCGGATCTCCGTCCACCGACGAGCTCGCGGCCGAGCTGCGGGCGCTGGCCGGGGACGACCCCCGGATCGGCTTCCGCTTCGCCTACGTCGACGACGCCGAGCTGGTCGCGGCCGTGACCGAGGCCGAGCTCGTGGTGCTCCCCTACCGGCACATGCACAACTCGGGCGGCGTGCTGACCGCGCTGTCCCTCGACCGTCCCGTGCTCGTGCCGGACAACGAGGTCAACCGCAGGCTCTCCGAGGAGGTCGGCCCCGGCTGGGTGCACCTGTTCCAGGACGAGCTGGAGGCCGAGGACCTGCTCCGCGCCCTGGACGCCGTGCGGAGCGCCCGGTCCGCACGCCCCCGGCCCCGGCTGGACCGGCGGGAGTGGTGGGCGGCCGGTCCGGAGCACGCGGCGGCGTACCGGCGGGCCCTCGACACCGGACGACGGCGGCCGCCGCAACCGGCTGCGCGTCCGCGGGACTCGGCCCGGAGCCTGCGATGAGCGCGGCCGGCACCGTGGTCCTGGAGGCCCAGTCCGCCTCCGCGCCGGGCGCTGTCCGCGCGGCGGGCCGCACCGCGGCCCGCGCGTCCCGGCGCCGCCGCCCGCGGCTCACTGCACCGCGACGCCGGGAGTACTGGAACCTGGTGCTGCTGTGGCTGGTGTTCGCCGTGGCCGCGGTGACGGTGGTCAACACGGGGATGCGGATCGAGGTGGGGGCAGGGGTCACCACCGGCTGCGTCCTGGCCCTGGCCCTGCTGCCGCTGTGGCTCTCGACCGCCCTGCGCTACCGGCACTATCCCGCCCTGCTGGGGCTCACGGCGGTGTCGGTCGCCTCCGGGCTCTGGCTGACCGCGGCCAGTGCCGCGGCCTACGAGGTGTCCTGGTCGCTCGCGATCCAGAACTCGGCCCTGCTCGCGGGCACGGTGCTGACCGCCGGCGTCGTCCTATGGGTGCGGCCCGTGCTGAGCGAGTGGCAGATCGGCCTGCTGTTCGGCGCCGGCCTGCTGCTGGAGGCCACGACCATCCCCGGGCTGGACAATCCGTGGAAGTACCAGTGGGGCATGCCGCTCGCCGTGCTGGCCCTGGCCGGCGCGCAGGCGATGCGCAGCCGGCTGCTCGGGATCCTGGTGCTGCTGGGGTTCGTGGCGGCCTCGGCGTTCCTGGACTCCCGGTCCCTGACCGGGATGTTCCTGGTGGCCGCCATGATCCTGGTGCTTCAGGCTCTGCCGCTGCCCCGCCGTCTGCGCCACCTCGGCGCGGGGCGGGTGATCCTGCTGATGCTCGCCCTCGGCGCCTCGGCGTACGTCCTGTTCACGCGGCTGGCGCTGAGCGGCGCTCTCGGGCTCTCCACCCAGATGCGGACCCAGGAGCAGGAGCTGCGCGCCGGGTCCGTCCTGCTCGGCGGGCGTCCCGAGATGGGTGCCACGGCCGGGCTGTTCCTGCACCGGCCCGAGGGCTTCGGTGCGGGGACCATCCTCAACCCCGAGGGGATCGCCGCGGCCCAGCAGGCGATGAGCCGGCTGAACTACGACCCCGACAACGGCTACGTGTACAACTACATGTTCGGCCGCAGCCTGGAGGTGCACTCCGGTGTGGGCGACCTCTGGGCCCTGTTCGGTCCGCCCGGGCTGCTCCTGGCCTGGTGCTGATCTGGGCCCTGATCGACTCGCTGGCCCGCCGGTTCTCCACGAGCTCCCTGACGCCGGTGCAGGCCGCCACCCTGCTCTTCACGCTGTGGACCATGTTCTTCGGGCCGCTGTACACGGTGGCGCCGATCCTCGCGCTGTGCCTGGGGCTCATGCTCGTGCCCCGCGGCGACCCGAGATTCCTGGGTCTGCGCCGGAGCGGGCTGCCCACGCCGGCGGCACCCGAGGACTCCCGGACATGAGCGTCATCGCCACCACGAAGCGGCAGCAGTACCGTGCGGTGGGCTCCACCGCCATGGCCAAGGTGCTCCTCATGGGCGTCTCGGGGATCGTCGGCATCTTCACCACGCGCCTGATCATCAGCAGCTTCGGCACGGACGCCTACGCGCAGTACGGCCTGCTGACCTCCCTCCGGGACCTGCTGCCCTTCGCCGACCTCGGGGTGGCCGCTGCCGCCATCTCGGTGATCGCGGCCTCCCGGAACCCGTCCGAGGACGATGTCGTCCGGCGCACCCTGCTGTCCGCGTTCCGCATCATCTTCATCTCCACCGCGACGATCTGTGCCGTCGCCGTGGCGCTGACCGTGTTCGGGCTGTGGCGGCCGCTGCTGGGCCACGCGATGAGCGAGGAGGCGGAGCTCCCGGCCATGGTCGCCATGGTCGTCTTCGCCGTGGGCCTGCCTCTTGCCGTGGGCACCCGGGTGCTGGTGGGGCTGGGGCGCACGACGCGGCAGATCGCCAACCAGTTCGTGGTGGCGCCCACCATGTTCCTGCTCGTGAGCCTGGCGGTGGCGCTGTCCGCGCCGGCCGGCAGCTGGCTCGCGGTCTTCTCCTACGGCGCCAACGCCTTGGCCGGTGCGCTGGGCCTGTGGCAAGCCGCACGGCTGCTCCGCCCGCAGCTGGGCCGCGTGGCGCGGCAGCTGCTGCAGCCCCGGCGGTTCCCCGGGCTGAAGATCATGGACGTGGCCGGGCCGATGCTCGTGCAGATGATCATGCTGCCGATCGCGCTGGCCACGGACCGGATCATGCTGTCCCACCTGGCCCCGGGCACGGAGCTGGTGCAGTACAGCCTGGGGTACCAGCTGTTCGGCATCATCCTGCAGACCGTGGCCGCCGCGGGGGTCGCCCTGTGGCCGGTGTTCGCGCGGAACCGCGCCACGGCGACCGTCCAGGCCCCGTGGTCGATGTCGGTCGCCTTCGTCGCCGGAGGTCTCCTCCTGGCCCTGGGGCTGTGCCTCGTCTCACCCTGGGTGGTGGGCTTCGTCTCGGACGGGAAGGTCGAGCTGCCGCTGTCCCTGCTCGTGGCCTTCAGCGCCTACGTGGCGGTCGAGGCCGCCAAGTTCCCGCTGGGGATGTACATGACGGACGTGCGGGGCCTGCGCTTCCAGATCGCCCCGATCGTGGTCATGGTCCCCCTGAAGATCGGCCTGGCCCTCCTGCTCATCCCCGTGCTGGGCGCCGCAGGGACCGTGTGGAGCACCGTGGTGGCCATGGGGCTGTGCCAGGTGCTCGTCAACGCCTGGTGGATCCGCCGGGACGTGGAACACCGCCGCCGGCAGGCCCGGACCGGGAGCTGACGCCGCCGGGGCCGGCGTCCCGGTTCAACCGGTCGGCCCGTCCACAGGATCGGGTTCGGCCGACTCCTCGGCCAGGTAGGCGGTGTAGACCAGCAGCACGGTCATGGTGAGCAGCTTGGTGGTGATGCGCACGAGCGCCAGCGTGGCCCCCAGGACGCCGTCGAGCAGGTCGGGGCGCAGCACGCTGAGGCAGACGTAGCCGGCCGCCACGAGCCCCAGGGGCACCAGCACGGCCAGCAGCGTCCAGGACACGGACCGGGCGGCGCGGAGGCTGCGCCGGTGGGACAGGACCAGGCCCAGGCCGAGCAGGGACCCGAACAGCCCCCAGAACAGCAGCCCGCCGAGCTCCTGCGCGCCCATGGCGGTCAGACCGGGCAGCACCCGGTCGAGACCGAGCGACCGGCCCACGCGCTCGTGCAGCTCCAGGAAGTCGTCGGCCACCATGGCGAGGAAGGCGACGCCCCAGGCCGCCAGGACCCGGTGTCCGTGCGACCGGGCGGCCAGGACGAGCAGCAGGACCGCGGCCAGGCCGAGCTGGAGGTGGCCGAAGAGCTCCCCGAGGGAACCCTCCTGCCCCGCGCTCCACAGCGACCCCGCACGGAACCAGGGCATCCACTGCGCCTCGGGGTCCAGGGCCTCCCCGAGGTGGTGCAGGGCGTGGGCGACGAGCAGGAATCCGTCCAGGGCCAGCACGAGCACGCCGAGGACTGCCCACCACCCGGTGGTCGTCCCGGCGGTGCGGGTTCTCGGTGCGTACATGCGTCGGTCGTCCTGCCTGCCGGTCCGTGCGGCGGCGGTCGACGGACCGCGCCTGACGCTGGAGTGTAGAGCACCCGCCCGGGAGGCGGCCGGGCCGCCGCACGGTCCCGCGCTCGGCCCGCGGCCCGGGATCACCGCGCGTGGAACTTCTGCTGGGCCTCCAGGAGTCCCTTCTCGACGAGGTGCTCGACCGCGTCGGCGGCGTCGTCGAGCAGGAAGGGCAGCTCCTTGGCCTCGGTGGAGGAGAAGGGCTTGAGCACGAAGGAGGCGGCGTCCATCCGCCCGGGCGGGCGGCCCACGCCCACGCGCACCCGGTGGTAGTCCTTGGTGGACAGGGCCTTGGACATGTCCCGCAGGCCGTTGTGCCCGCCCTCTCCCCCGCCGATCTTCAGCTTGAGCGCGGCGAAGGGGATGTCGATCTCGTCGTGCACGGCGATCACCCGCTCGGGGGCGATGTCGTAGAACTTCGCGAGCCCGGCCACGGGCCCGCCGGAGGTGTTCATGTAGGTCATCGGCTTGGCCAGCACCACCCGCGGCCCGCCTGGGCGCAGCCGCGACTCGAGGACCTGGGCGCGGGCCTTGTGCACCTTGAAGGACCCGCCGAGCCGGGAGGCCAGCTCGTCCAGGACCATCTGCCCCACGTTGTGCCGGGTGCGGGCGTACTCGGGGCCGGGATTGCCCAGGCCCACCACCAGCCATGCGTCGGACATCGATGCCTCCAGAAGGTTCGGGTCGGGAAGTGCGGGTCAGGCCGCCGGAACTGGCGGCGTCGGTGCGGTCACGCGAAGTGCCGTCATGCGAAGTGCGGGGCGGCCCGCGGGCCGCCCCGCACTCACGGGATCACGAGGACCGGTCGAGCGGTGGCGCTCAGGCCTCGTTCTCGGGGACGACGTCGCCCTCGGGGGCCTCGGCGGCCTCGTCGGCGGCCTCGGCGCCCTCGGCCGGGGACTCACCGAGGTCGGCGGCCTGCGGGGCGGCGACGTTGATGACCAGCAGCTCGGGGTCGGAGACCATGCTCACGCCCTCGGGCAGGCGGACGTCGGCGGCGTAGACGTGGTCGCCCACGCCGTGGCCGTCGAGGTTGATGGTCACGTACTCGGGCATCTGCAGGGCCTCGGCCTCGACCGTGAGGGTGTTCTCCTCCACGTTGTGCACGGCGTCGGCCTCGACCTCGCCGATCACGTGCACGGGGATCTCGGCCTCGACCTTCTCGCCGCGGCGCACGGCCA
Source organism: Kocuria sp. CNJ-770 (assembly GCF_001942375.1). Classification (NCBI taxonomy): domain Bacteria; kingdom Bacillati; phylum Actinomycetota; class Actinomycetes; order Micrococcales; family Micrococcaceae; genus Kocuria; species Kocuria sp. CNJ-770. Next base: position 14,765 of record NZ_MKJW01000106.1, on the reverse strand, counting down.
GCAGGTCCACGTGCAGGATCTCCGGGCGGGTGGCGTGACGCTGGACGTCCTTGACCATGACCAGCTCGGTGCCGCCGTCGAGCTGCAGCTCCAGCACGGCGTTGCGGTTGCGCACGGCCAGCATGGTGATGTGGCCGGGGATGACCACGTGCTTCGGCTCGGCACCGTGGCCGTAGACGACCGCGGGGATCTGGTCGTTGGCGCGGATCCGGCGGGCGTAGCCCTTGCCGAAGTCGCTGCGGGTCTCGGCGGGGATGCGGATGGTGTCAACCATGGGAACTCCTCGGAATCGGGTCTGTCGTCTCAATGGCCAGGCGATACCGGCCGCAGACCCTCCCCGGCGTCTCGGACGCCGCACGGCACGTCCGTCAGGACGTCACCGCACAAGTGGGGACGGGAACGTTCAACCAGCCGTCGTCGATCACGGGACCTCGAAGGATCCCCTCGCCTTGGCAACCGCACAAGGGTAGCACGGTGGCCGCAGGAGCCCTGTCCGTCGCGGATTCTGCCTGGCAGAACGGGAAAAGGACGTTATCGGCGCGACGACGCCGCCGCCCACCCCGGCCGTCAGACCTGCTGTGCGGGCGGCCTGATCCTGTCCCCCAGCCGGCGGGCACCGAGCCGCGGACACTCCCCCGGCGACCCGTCACCGCCCGGACACCCTGTGTTCTCATCGATGTGCACTTGTAAACTCATCGACAGGGGGCCGGAACCACGCCGGGGGGCGTAGGGGAGCGTTCCGGCCCCACACACTCGGGGGGAGTGAGTTGCATGCTCAAGAGGAACATGTCCGTACGACCCGCCGCCTGGCGGGACACCCACATCAGGAGCCTGCGTCACGTGGACGCGGCCGCCCTGGCCACCACGCTCGTCCTGACGCAGCTCGCGCGCTTCGGCTTCGAGCACGCGGACCTTCCGGTCGCCGGGCTCACCGTGCCGTACTGGCTGGTCGGCGCCGCGCTCGGGGTCACGTGGTGGGCCTGGCTCGGGCTGCGCGGCGCCCGCGACGTCCGGCTGATCGGCTACTCGGTCGACGAGAACCGGCAGGTCGTCACCGCCACCCTGGTGCTCTTCGGCGCCATGGCGATCCTCTCCTACGTGTTCAACGTGCCGATGGCCCGCAGCTACGTGGTCCTCGCCCTGCCGCTGGGCATCCTGCTGCTGCTGGCCGGACGCGGCCTGGTGCGGCACGGGCTGACCCGCCGGCGGCTGATCGGACAGGCCATGGCCCGCACCCTCGTGGTGGGGCGCGTACCCGGGGTCGTGGAGATGCTCAAGACGCTGCAGGAGCACCCGGCCGCGGGCCTGGACCCGGTGGCGGTCTACGCCCCGTCGTCGGGCACGGCCCTCCCCCGGCACCTGGCCCGGGTGCGGATGCCGCAGAACATGCTGCCCGCCGGCGAGCGCCCCTCCGTGGAGGGGATCGTGGCCGCGTGCCGGGAGCACCGGATCGAGACCCTGGTGATGGCCGCGTCCGCGCCGCTGAGCTCGGAGGAGGTGCGGCACCTGTCCTGGCACCTGGCCGACGCGCACATCCGCCTGGTCCTGGACACCGGGCTCACGGACGTCGCCGGGCCGCGGATCCACACCCAGCAGCTGGCGGGGCTGCCGCTGATCCACGTCTCCACCCCGCGGCTGAGCCGGTCCCGGCGGATGCTCAAGCGCCTGGTGGACGTGGTGGGGGCGGCCGCCGCGCTGGTGCTGCTCTCCCCCGTGCTGCTCGTGCTGGCGCTGATCGTCAAGGCGCACGACGGCGGGCCCGTGCTCTTCGCCCAGGAGCGCACCGGCCGGGACGGCACCACGTTCAGGATGCTGAAGTTCCGCTCCATGTACCCGGACGCCGAGGAGCGCAAGGCCGAGCTGATGGCCGCCAACGACGCCAAGGGCGGGGTGCTGTTCTTCATGGAGAACGACCCCCGCGTGACCGGACCGGGGCGGTGGATGCGCCAGTACAGCCTGGACGAGCTGCCCCAGTTCCTCAACGTGCTGCGCGGGGAGATGTCCCTGGTGGGACCGCGCCCGCCGCTGCCGAGCGAGGTCGCCCAGTACGAGGACTACGTGCACCGCCGGCTGCGGGTCAAGCCCGGGATCACCGGACTCTGGCAGGTCTCCGGGCGCGACGACCTGGAGTGGGAGCAGGCCGTGCGCCTGGACCTCTACTACGTGGAGAACTGGTCCCCGGTCCAGGACTTCGTGATCCTGCTGCGCACGGTCAAGACCGTGGTCGCCAAGGAGGGGGCGCACTGACGGAACGGCTCAAGGCCGGGGCCGTGCCCGTTGTCAGGCTCTGGACACCACGCCGGGGTCGGTGCTGCGATCGGCGCCGGGTCGGGCGGGGCCGACGTCCGAGGACACAGCAGGCGCAGGCGTTAGCGGCAGGGTCAGGGTGAAGATGGTGCCCTCCCCCAGGGAGCTGTGGCAGGTCAGGGTCCCGCCGTGCTGCTCCACGATGGCCTTGCACAGGGCCAGCCCCACGCCCAGCCCCGGGGTGGTGCTCATCCGGGCGGTGCGGCTGCGGTAGAACTTCTCGAACACCTTCCCCACGTCCTCGGGGGACATCCCGTGACCGTGGTCGATCACCTGCACCTGGGCCCTGTCGGCCGTGTGGGTGCCGACCACGAACACGGCGCTGTCCGGCGGAGAGTACTTCACCGCGTTGGAGACCAGGTTGTCCAGCACCTGGCCGATGCGCACCGGGTCGCAGTCCAGCATCAGGGACTCCGGAGCCCAGCTCTTCACGCTGACCCCGGTGCGGGCGGCGTGCGGCTGGGCCGCGGCGACGGACTGCTCGAGCAGCCCCACCAGGTCCACCGGGACCCGGTGCAGGTCGGCGGCGTCCCGGTGCGCGCTGAGCAGGTCCTCCACCAGGCTCAGCAGCTGGTCGGCGTTGCGCTCGATCACCTCCAGCCCGCTGTGCGCGGAGCTCGGCAGCCGCTCGTCCATGGCCAGCAGCTCGGTGTAGCCGCGGATGGAGGTCAGCGGGGTGCGCAGCTCGTGGGAGATCCCGGCCACGAAGTCGTCCTTGGCCTGCAGGGCGTCCACGAGCTCGGTGACGTCGCTGAAGGACAGCACCGATCCTTCGGCCCGCCCGTGCTCGTCCCGCATGACCCGGGCCGTCACGGACAGCACCTGCTGGCCCGGGGGCTTCCCGACGCGGACCAGGGTCGCGGAGAAGGACTCCCCGGCCACCGCCCGGGCGATCGGGGTGGCCGCGGGCGGCAGCGGGGCGCCGGCCCCGTCGTACAGGTCCAGGCGGGCGGTGGTCGCCGTGGGCGCCAGCCGCTGCTGGGCGTGGTCGTGGAGGCGCCTGTTGTTGGTGAGCAGGGGCCGCCCGGTCTCGTCCAGGGCGAGCACTCCGACCTCCACGGAGTCCAGCACGGTGCTCAGCAGCCGTTCCCGGCGGTCGCCGGCGGCCAGCAGCCGGCGCAGCTGCGCGTCCTTGGCCTCGGCGCTGTTGACCAGCACCTGCGCCATGGTGCCGATGGCCAGAATCATCAGCGGGATCAGCAGCGGAGCGGTCAGGGTCGAGAGGACCACCGGCCCGGGGCGCAGCAGCTCCGGCGTCCACAGCATGGCCGTGGTCAGCAGCGCCCCGAGCGCGGCGGCGGACCGGGGCAGCTGCGCGGAGGCGACCAGCCACAGCACCGGGATCGCGGCGAGGAACGGCACCCCGAGCACGTTGGGGAACAGGCCCTCGAACAGGAGCCCGATCGGCACGAAGTCCAGCACCGGGATGGCCAGGTAGGACCGTTCGGGCAGCCGGTCCCACGGCACCAGGGCGCATGCCAGGGTCAGCACGGCGGTGAGAGCTCCGCCCCAGAGCACCAGCGGGTCCGCCAGCCAGGGTGCCCGGACGACGGCCAGGACCAGCAGGAGCAGGGCCGTGGTGACAGCCTGCGGCATTTGGCTGACCACCACCCGGCCGCGCAGCGACAGCTCGTGGAACTGTTTGGGGACCAGGGAACGAGGAGCGAGGAGGGCGTCCACGGCAGGGCTCTTCCGACGACGGGGCGCCACCCGGGGGGCTGAGTGGCACCTGCAAACACTAGCGCGTCGGGCCGGCGGCCGACCGCTCAGGCGGCCGGGGACAGGGGCGCGCCGGGCTCCTCGGGCTCGCGCAGCTCGGCCCGGGCCACGGCGTACTCGGCCACCACGGGCAGCAGGTCCACGCCGTGGAAGCCCGTGATCCGCCCGTGGCGCAGCTCCGCCTCGTGCTCGGTGTCCAGCAGGCAGGACGGGACCAGCTCCACCGGGACCCGGTAGTCCGTCCACCGGTAGGTATGCCCAGGTTGGCGCCGGCCCGCGGTCAGGGACTCCAGCACCACCGGCAGGCCGGGGTCGTGGCCGGCCGGCAGCTGGTAGGAGAACAGCCGGGCCCACTCCACCGCCCCGGCGGGAGTCTCGGCAGTGAGGATGCTGAGGGTCACGGTCATCGTGAGGAGTCCTTCCGGGAGGCAGCGTGGACCGGCGGAACAGCCGCCCACCCCCAGCCTCCGTGAGCCGCGTAACAGGGGCGTGTCCCCCCACCTGCCAGCTTCCCGTGCCTTCCGCAGTCCACCGCCCCTGACTACGGTGAGGCAGAAGCACCACGGGAAAGGACCGGGAAAGGACCCTTCATGGCCGACCATCCGCACCTGCAGACCACCGTCCTGGACGCCACGGACGTCCGGGGCCTGGCCGAGTTCTACCGGCAGCTGCTGGGCCTGCGCTACCGGCCCGGGGACGAGCCGCCGGCGGACGGCGCCGCCGACGAGCTCGAGTGGCTGGTGCTCACCGACGCGCACGGAGGGCGGAAGCTGGCCTTCCAGGCGGTCCCGGCGCTGCCGCGGGTGACGTGGCCCGATGCCTCCGGCGTCGCCCAACAGCTGCACCTGGACCTGACCGTCCCGGACAGGGAGTCGCTGGAAGTCCAGCGGGAGCGCGCGCTGGAGCTGGGCGCCGAGCAACTGCTCGACCGCGCGGACGACCCCGACGAACCGCTCTACGTGTTCGCCGATCCGGCCGGGCACCCGTTCTGCCTCTTCGTGGCCTAGGAGTCCGCCGCACCCCGGCCCGCCGACGGCCGTGCCCGGACCGCCTGACCGGCGAGCACGAACAGCGCCAGGAGCAGGACCATCCCGGCGTAGCCGACCGCGGTGGGCACCAGGCCGATCCGCCCGGCCAGCGCACCGGCGGCGACCGCGGGAATGCTGTTGGCCAGGTAGCTCACCACGTAGATCGCCGAGAGCAGGCCCGCCCGCTGGTGCGGGGCGGCCTGGGGCAGCAGCGTGCGCAGCACGCCGAGGAAGCCGGCGCCGAAGCCCACCCCGGCCACCACGGTCGCGGCGAAGTACAGTCCCACGGACCCGGTGAGCAGGCCGGCCACGGTGGCGGCCATGCCGACCACCAGGGTGCTCATGCCGAACACCAGGACGCGGCCGGCCCGCACCGGCCCGAGCAGCAGCGTGGTCAGCCCGCCGGTGCCGGTCAGCGCCGCGACGAGCAGGCCGGTGAGGACCACGGAGTCCTCCCCGGTCATCGAACGGACCACGCTGGGCCCCAGGGACAGAACCAGTCCGCCCAGGGACCAGGTGGCCGCCGCGGCCGGCAGCACCCACAGGGCCGAGCGCCGCACCGCCGGCGGGAACTGGACCCGCGGCCGCAGCGAGGCCAGGACCCCGGGCGTCCGCTCGACGGTCTCGGGGCCCAGCGCCGTGGCCACCACCTGCAGCACGAGCACCGCCAGCAGCACCACGTAGATCGAGTGCACCGCGCCGGGCGCCGCGGCGACGATCAGGCTGGAGGCCACCGCCCCGGCGGCCAGGCCGAGCGTTGGCCCCGCCCCGTTGAGCACCGTGCCCAGCCCCGGACGGGCGGGCGGCTCCAGCTCGATGAGATAGGTGCCCAGCGCCCCCATCGCGGCGCCCGTGGCCACGCCCTGCACCAGGCGCGCCGCCACGAGCGCGGTCTCGCTGCCGGCCAGGGCGAACACCAGCATGGAGACGATCTCCAGCCCCAGGCAGGCGAGCACCACCGGACGGCGGCCCAGGTGGTCGGACAGCGAGCCCACCGTGAGCAGGGCGGTGAGCAGGGCGAGGACGTAGGCGGCGAAGACCACCGTGATCACCACCGGCGGGAAGCCCCACAGTTCCTGGTACAGCGGGTACAGCGGACTCGGCGCGCTGGAGGCGGCCATCAGCACCACCAGCACCGACGCCTGCACCCAGAAGGCAAGAGAGGCGGGCAGACGTCGACGACGACGCGACGGGGCAGCGGACACGGACGGCATGCAGGCCTTTCACGGCAGAGGAGTGGCGCGGGACGCGCGAGCGCGCCAAGAGATTGCGAGGAGGTCAGGATAGTCCCACTGGGCACAGACCCCCGCGGGCCGTGGTCCCGACCAACCCTGACGGGCCGGTCCTGGACGAACGTCTATGCCGGATCACTTCCCGCATAGGGACCAGACCCTGACAATAGACTTTTGTCCGATCCCGAGGCGACCATGTGGGGACAGAAACCACCTCCCACATGCATAGTCATCCGGATACGCTCGTACACACCCACCCGCTCCGTATCCCCCTCGACGGACAAGCGAGAATCCGATGACCCTCACCCCCCTGTTCACCGACGCCCAGCGTTACCTGCGCTCCGGCTCCCCCGCCGGCCTCACCGTCACCCGGTTCGAGATCGTCGACGACGTCGCCGAGCTCACCGTCGCCTTCACCCCGGAGGCCTTGGAGCGCGTGCTGCGCTCGCAGCTCGAGGCCGTAGAACCCCCGCCGACTGGGACTGCCCCCAGGCCTGCACCGAGGCCGGCTCCCCCACCTGGGCCTACGCCCTGGAGTTGTCCCGGGTGTTCAACGAGCACTACTTCAGCCACGTGCTGCTGGAGCGCCACGAATCCGGCTTCGAGGCCCTCCTCGCCACCCACGGGCACGAGGGCACCCCCGTGGTCGCCAAGCCGGACTACACCCCCGCATCTCTGCTGCCGGTGCTGCGCCGCCTGAAGGCCGAGCACCTGAGCCGCTCAGCGGACCGCTGGTCGGCCCGCGCCGCCTGAGCTGAAAACACATGACGTCCCCCCGTTGGGGGACGATGAACGGCCCCCGCCCTGTCGGGGGCCGTCCCCCTGCCCGACGACGTGACCCCCGTCACGACAAGGGACGACGTCGTTCCGCGAGTTCCCGTCAGGGGTCGATGCAAAAGCACACACGGTTCGTCATAGAGGCCTATTCATCCATTTGCGCCCCTAAACTGGGGGACAAGTGCAATGCAGCGCGCGGTCCACCGTCGCTCCCCGGGCCGGGAGTCGACTTCCCCAGGTGGTCGCGCGCTTTTTCGGGGAGGGAGCATCACCATGCTCAAGGTCAACCAGATCAACCAGGCGGACGTCAGCCAGCGCCCGCAGCTGGAGACAGCCCGTCGGACCCCATCGGGCCGTGACTGGCGCCGCCACTACGTCCTGCGCATGCGGTGGTCGGACGCCCTGGCGCTGCTCGTGGCCATGGTCGGCACCCAGCTGGTCCGCTTCCAGCTGGAGAACGCCGGCCTCCACCTCGGCGGTGACTTCTCCGTTCCTTACTGGACCGTGGGCATCGCGCTCGCCATCACGTGGTGGATCCACCTCGAACTGCGGGGGGCCCGTGATGTCCGGCTCATCGGCCACGGGCTCGAGGAGACTCGCCAGGTGGTCAACTCCACGCTCGTGCTCTTCAGCGCGGTGGCCATCGTCTCCTTCGCCTTCGACATCCCCACCGCCCGCAGCTACGTCCTGATCGCCCTTCCCGCCGGTGTGGGCCTGCTCGTCCTCGGACGCTTCATCGTGCGGGACCGGCTGATCAAGGAACGCCACCGCGGGGAATCCGCCTCCCGCACCCTCGTGGTCGGCCGCATCGCCAGCGTGACGGAGCTGGTCCAGTCCCTGCGGAAGTCCCCGGCCAGCGGCTTCGACACCACCGCCGTGTACACGCCGTCTACCCTCAAGCCCCTGCCGCCCGAGCTGCAGCGGGTCAAGCTGCCCCCAAACGCGCTCGCCCGGGGTGAGCGCCCCACGGTGGAGGGCATCATCGACGCCTGCCACCAGCACGGCATCCAGACCGTGGTGCTGTCCTCCAACGTGCCGCTCAGCACGCGGGAGATCCGCGAGCTCAGCTGGCTGCTCACGGACGAGCGCATCCGCTTGGTCATGGACACCGGCCTCACGGACATCGCCGGCCCCCGCATCCACATGCAGCAGGTGGCCGGCCTTCCTTTGATCCACGTGGCCACCCCGCGGATGAGCCGAGGCGCCGCCCTGGTGAAGCGCACCATGGATGTCCTCGGCTCCGCCGCCGCCCTCACGCTGCTCTCCCCCGTGCTGGCCGTGCTCGCCCTCATCATCAAGAAGCACGACGGCGGACCGGTCTTCTACGCCCACGAACGCATCGGCGTGGACGGCAAGCGCTTCAAGGTGCTGAAGTTCCGCACCATGCGCACCGACGCCGCCGAGATGCTGCCAAAGCTCCTCGAGGAGGCCGGCGGCAAGGCCTTGCTCTTCAAGGTGAAGAACGACCCCCGAATCACCAAGCCCGGGCACTGGCTTCGCCGTTTCAGCCTCGATGAGCTCCCCCAGTTCATCAACGTCCTCAAGGGCGACATGTCCATGGTGGGCCCCCGCCCCCAGATCCAGGCCGAGGTCGATGAGTACGACAAGTACATGCACCGCCGCCTGCGCGTAAAGCCCGGCATCACCGGCCTGTGGCAGGTCTCCGGTCGGAACGACCTGGACGTGGAACAGTCGGTCCGCCTGGACCTGTACTACGTGGAGAACTGGTCGCCACTGCTGGACGCACTCATCCTGGCGCGCACTTTCAAAGCCGTCCTCGCGAAAGACGGCGCCTATTAGGGTCACTGCCCCGAGAACATCAGCACCATCCAACGCACTAATCGCCGGGTCCACGATTATCGCCGGCACTGGGGTACAAGAAGGGACACCGCCCGACAGTTCCCCCTCACACGCCGACGCAGTCATCCACAATCTCCGCACCCAGGTCCGGGACCTATACTTCAAGTGAATCGTTCTTCTAATGCGACCAGAACGGTGCTGGACCACGACCTCCCCCACCGAAAGAGCACCGAACTCTCATGTCGACAATTGGCATTTATTCACCTAATGCACAAGGTCATAGATTCAAATACGTCCAGTATCTTATCTCTCACATTCCCGCCGAAGGCAATGAGGTCATTTTGCTGACGACTTCAAAGGCGCTTCAAAGCCCGAACTACACAGTGCATTTGACACCCTTGGCACACCGTTTCCGAGAGTATATCCTTGACCCCTCGGCCGCAGAGGACCTCGCCCATCATGCCCGTGCGCTTGAAACAGATTTGATGGTGGACCCCGACGGGGACGCCTCAGTCTGGAATCAGCTATGGCGCCGTGGATGGAGCGGCCCAGGCGCACTCTCTGTGCTCGTTATGCGACCCACTGGACAAAGTAGAAGACCTGCCTTCCGCTTTCTCGGCACGCTGATCAAGCGAGCGCTCATAATTATCGCAAACGCCCGCCACAACGTGAACGTCTTTGAGCTCAAGAGCTCTCTCTGGGATTCGAGCGCCGACTACGGGGGCGTACCTGACCCAATCTCTTTCGCCCCGGATCAGCCCTCCCTGCGTTCCATCCTTCCCTTAGAAGTGGACTCCTCACCCATACGATGGGTCGGCGTGGTTGGGTCGCTCACGCCTCGAAAAAATATCGAATTGGTTCTGGAGTCAGCCGGGCGCATACAGAATCCCCGACTAGGCATCATTTTGGCGGGCAAGGTGGATTCTTCGATCAAGGCGGCAGTCGACGCAAAGGTCGTTCAACTACGCCAAAAGGGCACCCCTGTCTTAGTACTGGACAGGTTGCTCACCGATGGCCAGCTCGACGCCGTGCTTGATTTACTTCACTGCGTGGTTCTCGCCCACTCCAACGAGGGTCCGAGCGGCATCCTGGGAAAAGCGGTGGAAGCTGGCACATATGTGGTCGCAGCGGGAGCCCACTCTCTCCGCTTGGACTGCCAAAAACTGGAAGCCGCCCGCTGGTCCCCCCTCGAAGCAGAGGCGCTAACTCGGTCCATCGAAGCTGGACTGGACGCAGAAGTTGTCCGGCCGCGTAAATTGCGCACTGAATCTGTGTTCGCCAATCGACTCTTACTGGGGGTATCGCAAAGGCCTCACGCTTGCTGAAAAAATCTCTACTCATCGCCGGATGCACGGCCCTGGCACAGGTAACAGTTGCAGTCCTGTACATCGTGGTAGCACGAATGTCTGGCCCCGCGCTCTTGGGTAATGTTGTCGCAGCCGTCGCGGCGGGAACATTCATTGCCGGGTTTATCGACTTCGGCACTAATAATCTGTGGATACGCGAAGTGGCCAGCGGGCGTGCGCCACTTAAGGAACTTTATACAAAAATTGCCTCGAAGATCTTTATTGCGTTAGTGCTTAGTCTAGTTATCGTCGTGGTGGCTCTATGGTTGGCCCCAGACACCTCCTTTTATGCCACTGGCATACTGGCCTTCACTACAGTCGCATTTCAAGCTTCACTCGGACCTCTTAAACTTTCCGCTTCTGGGACACGTCTATCAATCACGATGGCCATGGAAAGGATTTTTGCCGCAGTAATTTTCCTCGCCCTTCTACTTTTCAACGTTCCGGCACACGTAAATCTCGTCGTATCATTGGCTACGGGATCGCTCACAGCGGGTCTTTTGGCATATGGATTGGCGCCATCCCCTGGAGCGATTTTTAAGCACATTAGGAAACCTGTGTGGCCATGGCGGAACGCTGCCTCACACGGTGCTGGTGGGGCCGTCCTTGCTGCACAAACCTTAGATGCCACGATCTTGCATGCGGTAGCAGGGCCCGCGGCCACCGGTATTTATGGCGCCGTCAATCGCTGGACGCAACCCATGGGGGTCTTCGCCACGGCGTTCGCCACAACAGGACTACCTGTAGTAGCACGCACTTCCTCACTAAGGAGGGCCTACAGCCAATTGCGGCACTCATGGTGGATGCTCGGCCTAGGAGGCGTTATATGCCTTCTTGTGGCCCTCGGCTCGCCTGTGCTCGTCTCGCTACTTCTTGGCCCTGAATACCAAGACTCCGTGGCCATACTCGCCATACTCGCCATAGCCACCATCCCCGCACTGATCAATCAGCCACTCTATGTTTTTTGCCAGGCCATGCACTTACAAAAACAGGTTGCCTTTATTGTTACTGGGTCTGTCACCTTGCAACTATTATTATGCGCAATCTTGGGATATATTTACGCCGAGACAGGCGCCGCAGTTTCCTTAGCTATATCCCAGTTTTTGATGCTCACATGCCTGATCATACTTATAGTCCGTCACGAAACCAGATAACTACGTTGGCACGAGCCATGAGGTGAAGACTTGCGAATTCTACATATGCTACTAAGCCCTCAGATAGGCGGCGCTGAGACACTTGCCTCTTCATTGGTCGAAAAATGGCGCAACGAGGGCATTGAGTCACAAATTGCATACCTTGACCCTAAGGGTTTAAACACGCATTCCCGACTACAGCGCATACTGACTACACGGCGCGCCTACCGGGACTTCCTGCCGGACGTAGTCTTGTCTCACTCAGCACTTCCAAACGCATACTGCCGACTAGCGCTCCCTCGCAATGCGGTCATCGTACCAGTGCTGCATAGCTCAGCGGACGATTACAGCGCCAAGCCCCTCCGTTATCTAGAGGTCGCTTTCCGTGCGTTACGAAATGATTCCATTGTGGCAGTAAGTGAAACGGCCAAGGATCGATACGCAAGTAGGTTTCCAAAGCATCCCCCTATTACTGTCATCGAAAACGGGGTTTCGGACCCGGGGTTCAACTTTCGAGCAAACCTGTCCACGCCCCGTATAGTTACGATGGCGCGAGTGACCTCCGTCAAGAATCCATGGCTTTGGACGCGCGTCGTTAGCCATTTTGAATCCACCGAGAATGGTGTGCATTTTTACTGGATGGGGCCGACTGACAGCCGACACGACATTACGTCACTTGTTGAGAACCACAACTCAACAAGTTCGCTCGGACGTTTTTATTGGGGCCAAGGAGGGTTCGGCACAGTATCTAGCTAATTATGACATATATTTTCATCCGTCAGACAGGGAGGCGTTTAGTATGTCCATACTGGAAGCCGTCATGGCGGGCCTACCAGTGGTGGCCAGTCAATCTGTGGCGGATGCAATGGGCTCGGACTTAGTGGCTGAAACTTTCGTCGCGGGCGAGGCCGACTCGGCGGTTGAAGCCCTTGAACGGGTGTTAGCAGGTTTCACATCACATGTTGCCGACGGGGTAAGACGTAGACAGCTGGTCGCAGACAACTACGGCATCGAGAACACTGCCAGTAGTTACATAAGTTTTTTTCAGACTATAACTTCATGCGGACGCGTGAATGAGAATTAGTGCGCGTGAAGTGCGTGGCGGAGCCAACGGCAGGGGCTGATCGGCATCCCCGTGGAAGTTGCGCACCGGTCTGCCGTGGGGTGGATTCTGCCTAGGGCACGTCTGACAATTGACGGATCCACGCAATGACCGCGTGAAGGAACACGGCGGCGCGGTAGATGAGCGCGTGTTTGTCGTAACGCGTGGCGTGGCCTCGCCACTGCTTGAGGTGGCAGTAGCGGCGTTCGACGAGATTGCGATTCTGGTAGTCAGCGGTGTCGAGCCTGACGGGTCTGCCCCCGCGTGAGCCGCGACGTTTGCGGTGGCCCTTCTGATCGTCGGGCTCTTCGGATTACGGCCTTGATGCCGCGAGAGCGCAAGTGGTTGTGGATCGCGCGGGAGGAGTACGCCTTGTCGCCGCCGACTGCCTCGGGGCGGGTGCGCGGGCGCCCGCCCTCACGATCGACCCGCAGCTGCCCTATCAGTGTTAGAAACATGGGGGAGTCCCCGGCCTGGCCGGCGGTGACCAGGGTGACCCGCGGCAGCCCGTTGCCGTCGACGACCTGGTGGATCTTCGTCGACAGCCCATCCCAGGAGCGGCCGGTGGCGTGGTCAGGCGGCTCGAGCCGAAGATTCGTGTAGTTCAATCCAGCCCCCTGTGGGCCGGTAAGTGTTCGTCGCGTGCTGATGGGCCCAGGCGATCGTGGAGTCCACTGACAGCGACCAGTCGATCCGCCCGGCCGCCTCAGCTGCGCCCGTAAGCGTGACCAGCACCTGGTCCCACGTTTCCTCAGCGGCCATGCGGTGGGGCCAAGTCCACGTGGTCTGCCACGGGCCGAACACCTCGGGCAGATCACGCCAGGCGATCCCGCACCGATACCGGTAGATGATTCCCTCTTCCATCGTCCTGGCGTCTGAGAACGGCCTGCCCTTCCGTCCGATCGGGGCCAGCAGCCTTCCCTCGATCAACGACCACTGAGCACCCGAGATCAACTGAAACTCCGACATGCCCTCATGCTTCCAGCACGCCACCAACTCATTTGTGAGACATGCCTTAGGTCGCCTTCATCATCGACGCCTATGCCCAGCGGAGCGTGTCCTGAAACGCGGCCGCCACGCGCACCCCGGATCTAGCGCTCACCTACCTGCGCCTGGTTCGGTCGGACCGTACCAGTCAGAGGTTGCTTTGGTTGGAAGGGCTGATCGATCAGCACGACGCCGGGTCGCAGTACACCTCGCTACGCTTTACGGAGTACCTGGCGCATGAGGGCAAGGCGCCCTCGGTCGGTACTGTCGGGGACGCCTACGACAACTGCTTGATGGAGTCGATCATCGGCTTGTACAAGACCGAGTGCATCCGCCCAGGCCGGTTCGTGAAGGGAGTGCTGAAGACCATGAGCGACGTCGAGTACACGGCCATGGCGTGGGTGGACTGGTACAACTGTGAGACTGCTGGTACGCCCGTTGGTGGACCTGACTCATGGTTACAACCGACCTGGTCTGACCGGTGTCCTCCGCGTGGATTTGTCGCTCCACCAATCGGCGCTGTCAGTGACCGGGACTGCCGCACGAATAGGTGACACCCGATCTGGCTTGCCCGCAGGGCGGCCTGGAAGGATGTTGCTGTGCCCGCTCCCTACCCTCAAGAGTTCCGTGACGACGTCGTCCGCGTGGCCCGCAGCCGCGAAGACGGCGTGACCCTGGCCCAGATCGCCAAGGACTTCGGCATCCACGAGATGACCTTGTCGAAGTGGGTGCGCCAGGCCGACGTCGAGGACGGTGAGAAGCCCGGCGTGACGAGAGCCGACTCCGCGGAGAACCGTGAGCTGAAGAAACGGATCCGCCTGCTCGAGCAGGAGAACGAGGTCCTGCGTCGAGCGGCGGCCTACCTCTCGCAGGCGAACCTGCCGGGAAAAGGCACAACCGGCTCGTGAATGAGCTTGCCGCCGACGGGATCGCCGTCGCGGTGGCGTGCCGGGTGCTCAAGCTCTCCCACCAGCCCTACTGCCGGTGGCTGGCGGACCCGGCCACCGCTGCCGAGCTGGCCGAGGCGTACCGAGCGAACGCCCTGTTCGACGCCCATCGGGATGACCCGGAGTTCGGCTACCGCTTTCTGGTCGACGAGGCCGAGGGGGCCGGCGAGGCGATGTATGAGCGCAGCGCATGACAGATCTGCCGGGACAACGGCTGGTGGTCCGCCTTCGGGAAGAAGCGCGGCAAGAACGTCCAAGTTGCCCGGGCCACCCGTGCACGACGACCTGGTGGAGCGCGATTTCACCGCAGGTGTCGATGCCGTCTGAATACTGACCCTCGGGCGCCGAGCGAAAATTGACCCCCTCGGCGGTGATGCTGAGGGAGTG
>NZ_MKJW01000105.1:0-31328 GCF_001942375.1 Kocuria sp. CNJ-770 | reverse complement strand
CGGCCCTGGGCCGGCGCTCGGGCGCCCGCACCGCGCTGGCCGCGGCCGGCGCCGGCGCCGCGGCCTGGGGCTGGCTCACCGGCCGGTTCCTGATGCTGCGCATGGGCCCGGGCCCGCGGCCCGGGGACCCCGAGTTCCTGCCCGAGCTCAGCCGCATGGCCCGCACCAGCGCCGCGATCCCCGTGGCCGCCGTGCGGCACAAGCTGCGCGGCCGGTGGCGGCACCGGGGGACCGGCCCCTGGCCGGTCCCGGTGCGGGCGGTGCTCTTCGACCGGGACGGCACCCTCGTGCACGACGTGCCCTACAACGGCGACCCGGCGAAGGTGGAGCTCGTGCCCGGCGCGGAGGAGGCCGTGGCCGCCGTGCGCGCGGCCGGACTGGCCGTGGGCGTGGTCTCCAACCAGTCCGGCATCGGCCGTGGCCTGCTCACCCGCGCCCAGGTCGACGCCGTCAACGCCCGGGTGGCCGAGCTGCTCGGCCCGTTCGACACCTGGCAGCTGTGCCCGCACGCCCCCGAGGACCGCTGCGCGTGCCGCAAGCCGAGCCCCGGCATGGTGCTCGCCGCCGCCGCGGAGCTGGGCGTGCAGCCCGCCGAGTGCGTGCTCATCGGGGACATCGGCGCCGACGTCGAGGCCGCCCAGGCCGCCGGGGCCCGCTCCGTGCTGGTGCCCACGCCCGTGACCCGCGAGGAGGAGGTCGCCGCCGCGCCCGCGGTGGCCGCCACCCTGACCGAGGCGGTCGCCTCCGTGCTCGGCGCCCCGACCGGCCGCCCGGCGGTGCCGGCCGGGGCCCGGGGCTGAGCGTGGGCCGCATCCTCGCCGTCCGCCTCGACTCGGACGGGGACGTCCTGCTGACCGGCCCCGCGGTCCGGGCCCTGGCCCGGACCGGGAGCCCGGTGGACCTGCTGGCCTCGCCCGCCGGGGCGGCCGCTGCGCGGCTGCTGCCGGACGTGGAGCACGTCCTCGTGCACGCCGCGCCCTGGTCGGGGTTCCGGCCCCCGCCGGTGGACCCGGAGGCCACCCTCGGCCTCGTCGGGGAGCTCGCCGCGCGGGACTACGACCTCGCCGTGATCTTCACGTCCTTCCACCAGAGCCCCCTGCCCATGGCCCTGCTGGCCCGCCTCGCCGGGATCCCCCGCGTGGTGGGCACCAGTGAGGACTACCCGGGGTCCCTGCTCGACGTCCGGCACCGCCGCGCCGACCCGCCCGGCGGCGGGCACGAGGTCGAGGCGGCCGTGGGGCTCGCCGTCGCGGCCGGCGCGCCGCCGGCCGCCGGGGACCAGCTGCGCCTGGCCGTGCGCCGCCCGCTGCCCCCATTGCCCCCGGAGCTCGCGACCGCCGTCCCGGACGGGGGACACGTGGTGCTGCACCCGGGTGCCTCCGTCCCCTCCCGCGGGCTGACCCCCGAGCACGCCGGGTCCCTCGCGGCCGGGCTCGCGGCCGCGGGGCACACCGTGGTCCTCACGGGCGGGCCGGGGGAGCGCGAGCTCACCGCGGCGACCCGGGCGGCCGCGCTGCGCACGGTGCCCGAGGGCGCCGTGCTGGACCTCGCCGGCCGCACGGACCTGGCGGGCCTGGCCGCCGTGCTCGACGCCGCGGCCTGCGTCGTCGTCGGCAACACGGGCCCGGCCCACCTCGCCGCCGCCGTGGGCACCCCGGTGGTGTCCCTCTTCTCCCCGGTGGTTCCGCCCGAGCGGTGGGCGCCCTACGGGGTGCCGGTCGTGCTGCTCGGGGACCAGACCGCGGCCTGCCGCGGCTCCCGGGCCCGCGACTGCCCCGTCCCCGGGCACCCGTGCCTGTCCGAGGTCCCGCCCGCGGCCGTGCTGGCCGCCGTCGAGGACCTCGTGCGCCGCCCCGCGGGCGCCCCCGCCCCTGTTCCCGCACCGGAAGGAGGACCCCGTTGCGCGTCCTGATCTGGCACGTCCACGGTTCGTGGACGACCTCGTTCGTCCACGGCCGCCACACCTGCCTGCTGCCCGTGGTCGAGGACCGCGGCCCCGACGGCCGGGGCCGCGCCCGCACCTGGGACTGGCCCGCCTCCGCCGTGGAGCTCGCCCCGGCCGAGCTGGCCGACGCGGACATCGACGTCGTGGTGCTCCAGCGCCCGCACGAGCTCGAGCTGCTCGAGCGCTGGACCGGGCGCCGGGCCGGGACCGACCTCCCGGCCGTGTACGTGGAGCACGACACCCCCCGCGGGCCCGCCGTGGCCACCCGCCACCCGCTCGCGGAGCGCTCCGACATCCCGGTGGTGCACGTGACGCACTTCAACCGGATGATGTGGGACAACGGGCAGGCGCCCACCGAGGTCGTGGAGCACGGCGTCCTCGACCCCGGCCCGCTCTACACCGGACGCACCGCGAGCCTCGCGGCCGTGGTCAACGAACCCGTCCGGCGCGGGCGGATCGCCGGCACCGACCTGTTGACCGCCCTGGCCCGGGAGCTGCCCGTGGACGTGTACGGGATGGGCATGGACCAGCTGGCCGAGCACGCGCCGCACATGGCCGGGCGGCTGCACGAGAACTATCCTCAGGAGAAGCTGCACGGGGCCCTCGGCGAGCACCGGGCCTACTTCCACCCCTACCGGTGGACGAGCCTGGGGCTGGCGCTGCTCGAGGCCATGACCATCGGCATGCCGGTGCTCGGGCTCTCGACAACCGAGGCGCCGCGCGCGTGCCACCGGGCGCGGGGCTGCTCTCCAACGACCTGGAGGCCCTCGCCGCGCAGGCCCGGCACTGGCTGAACGACCCCGACGCGGCGGCCGCCGCGGGCACCGCCGCCCGCGGGCACGCCCTGAGACACTACGGCCTGGACCGCTTCCTGGCGGACTGGGACCGCATCCTGGAGAAGGTGACTGCATGAGAATCGCAATGGTGTCCGAGCACGCCAGCCCCCTGGCCGCCCTCGGCGGGGTCGACGCCGGGGGACAGAACGTCTACGTGGCCGCCCTCGCCACGGGCCTGGCGCGCCGCGGCCACGAGGTCGTCGTCTACACGCGGCGCGACGCCGTGCGGCTCCCCGACGTCGTGGAGCTCGCCCCCGGCGCGCGTGTGGTGCACGTCCCGGCCGGGCCCCCGAGCCCGCTGCCCAAGGACGACCTCGCCCCGTACATGGACGAGTTCGGCCGCTGGCTCGCCCGGGACTGGGCGCGCACCGGCGCCCCCGACCTCGTGCACGCGCACTTCTGGATGTCCGGGATCGCCGCCCGCCGCGCCGCCGAGGCCCTGCAGATCCCGGTGGTGCAGACCTTCCACGCCCTCGGCGCCGTCAAGCGCCGGCACCAGGGCGCGGCGGACACCAGCCCGGCCGGCCGGCTCGCGGCGGAGAACGAGATCATCGCCGCCGCTGACCTGCTCCTGGCCACCTGCCGCGACGAGCGTGCCGAGCTGCTCGCCCTGGGCGGGGACGACTCCCGGATCGACGTGGTGCCTGCGGGGTGGACCTGGACGCCTTCGTCCCCGCCCCGCCGCCCACGGGCCGGCGCCGGCCCCGGATCGTGGCCCTCGGCCGGCTGGTGGAGCGCAAGGGCGTCGACGTCGTCGTGCGGGCGCTGGCCGAGCTGCCCGAGGCCGAGCTCGTCGTGGCGGGCGGCCCGGAACGCGCCGACCTCGACCGCGACCCCGAGGCCCTGCGGCTGCGCGCGCTGGCCCGCGAGCTCGGCGTGGACGGCCGCCTGGAGCTGCTCGGGCGCGTGGACCACGACGACGCCGCGGCCCTGCTGGCCGGCGCGGACGTCGTGGCCTGCACCCCCTGGTACGAGCCGTTCGGGATGGTCCCCCTCGAGGCGATGGCCTGCGCCCGCCCCGTGGTCGGCACCGCCGTGGGCGGGCTGCTCGACAGTGTGGAGGACGGCGTGACGGGCCTGCACGTGCCCCCGCGCGACGTCGCCGGCACCGCCGCCGCCCTGCGCGCCCTGCTGGAGGACCCCGAGCTGGCCGCCCGGATGGGCCGCGCCGGCCGCGAGCGCGTCGAGCGGATCTTCGGCTGGGAGCGGGTCGCGGAGGAGACGGAGCGCTCCTACGCCCGGGTGCTCGAGCGCCACCGGCGGGAGCACCCGCCCCTGCGCGACCGGACCGAGCTGTGGCTGGAGACCCACGCGCACGAGCTCGCCGTCGCGGCCCGCGAGGCCGCCCGGCACGCCGACGTGGTGGACCGCTGGGGGGCCCGCCTGGCGGGGCTGCTGACCGACGGCGGGCGCGTGCTCGCCGCCGGCAACGGCGGCAGCGCCGCGGAGGCCCAGCACTTCACCGCCGAGCTCGTGGGCCGCTTCGTCGACGAGCGCCGCCCGCTCTCGGCCCTGTGCCTGTCCGCCGAGACCTCCAGCCTCACCGCGATCGCCAACGACTACGGCGCGCAGGAGGTCTTCGCCCGGCAGGTGGGCGCCCACGGCCGGGCCGGGGACGTCCTGGTCGTGCTCTCCACCAGCGGGCGCAGCCCCAACGTGCTGGCCGCCGCCGAGCGGGCGCGCGAGCAGGGGATGCACGTCTGGGCGCTCACCGGCCCGGGCCCGAACCCGCTGACCGAGCGGGCCGACGAGGTCCTCACGGTGCCCGCCGCCAGCACCTCGGTGATCCAGGAGGTGCACCTGATGCTGCTGCACGCCGTGTGCGCGGCCGTCGACGCCCGGCTGGTCCCGGCCGCGGAGGAGCCCGCGAGCGGGCACGGGCGGACCGGGGAACTCGCGGCGCGCGACGCCGTGCGGGCGGGGGTCGCATGAGCGCGGCACGCATCGTGGTGGTCGGCGACGCCCTGCTGGACCGGGACGTGGCCGGGACCTCGACCCGGCTCAGCCCCGACGCCCCGGTCCCGGTGGTGGACGTGGACGCCGTCTTCGCCAGCCCGGGCGGGGCCGGCCTGGCCGCGCTGCTGTGCGCGGAGCCCCCGGCGGTCGGGGCCGTCCCGGCCCGGGTGACGGTGACGCTGCTGGCGCCGGTGGCCGAGGACGACGCCGGCCGGCAGCTGGCCGACGCGCTCGGGGAGGTCCGCCTGGAGCGGCTCGGCCACGAGGGCGGGACCCGCACCAAGACCCGGATCCGCAGCGCGGGCCAGACCCTCGTGCGCGTGGACGAGGGCGGACCCGGCACCCCGGTGGGGGTCACGACCGCGCAGGTGGCCGCCGTCCTGGCCGGGGCCGACGCCGTCCTGGTCTCCGACTACGGGGGAGGCGTCAGCACCGACCCCGCCGTGCGCGCGGCGCTGGAGGAGCACGCCCGGACCGGCGTGGTCGTCTGGGACCCGCACCCGCGCGGCGGCGCCCCGGTGCCGGGCTGCGCGCTCGTCACCCCCAACGCCGCCGAGGCCGCGGCCGCCCTCGACGCCCCGGGCACGCCCCGGGACCTCGCCGCCGGGCTGCGCCGGCACTGGGCCGCCCGCGCGGTGGCCGTCACGGCCGGGGCGGACGGGGCGTACCTGGCCACGGCCACTGGCGTGGAGCTCGTGCCGGCGGCGCCGGTGCAGAACACCGACCCCTGCGGCGCGGGGGACCGGTTCGCCTCCGCGGCGGCGCTGGCCCTGGGCGGCGGCGCCCACGTGACCGCGGCCGTGGAGACCGCCGTGGAGGCCGCGGGCCAGTGGGTCGCCGCCGGCGGCGCGGCCACCTACCGCACCCGCCGCGCCGCGGGGTGCACGCCCGGCCGGCCCTGCACCCGGGTGCCGAGCGGCTGCCCGGGAGGTGCAGGAGCTGCTGAGCGAGGTGCGCGGGCGCGGCGGGACCGTGGTCGCCACCGGCGGCTGCTTCGACGTGCTGCACGCCGGGCACATCGCCTCCCTGGACGCCGCGCGGCGCCTCGGCGACGCCCTCGTGGTGCTGCTGAACGCCGACGACTCCGTGCGCCGGCTCAAGGGCCCGGGCCGGCCCGTGGTCGGCGAGGCCGACCGCGCCCGGGTGCTGAGCGCGCTGCGCAGCGTCGACGCGGTCGTGCTCTTCGACGAGGACGACCCCCGCGCCGCCCTGAACCTGCTCCGCCCCGACGTGTGGGTCAAGGGCGGGGACTACACCCCCGAGCAGCTGCCCGAGGCCGCCGACGTGCGCGGCTGGGGCGGGCGGGTCACCGTGCTGCCCTACCTCTCGGGGCGCTCCACCACGGCCATCCTGCAGCGGGCCGGCCGTGAGGGCTGAGCCGGTCGCCGTCCAGGGCCTTCCCGCACCCGGGCGGTGCACCGTGGATCCGGCCACCATCGGGACCGGGGACGTGCTCGTGCTGCGGGCCCTGGGCCTCGGGGACTCGCTGACCGCCGTGGCCCCGCTGCGCGGCGTGCGCCGGATGCTGCCCGACCACCGCATCGTGCTCGCCGCCCCGGAGCCCGTGGGCTCCTGGCTGACCGAGCTCGGCGTGGTCGACGGAGTGCTGCCCCAGTCCGGGCTGGTGCCGCTGCCGCGGGTGCGCGGCGGGCACGTGGCCGTGAACCTGCACGGGCGCGGCCCGCGCAGCCACGAGCTGCTGCTGGCCTCCGGGCCCGAGCGGCTCGTCGGGTTCGCCGCCCCGGAGGCCGGGCACACCGGACCGGCCTGGCGGCGGGACGAGCACGAGGTGCACCGCTGGTGCCGGCTGGTGAGCGAGGCCGGCGGCCCGTGCGGCCCGGAGGACCTGCTCCTGCGACCCCACCGCCCCGCACCCGCCGGGGCCCCCGTGCTCATCCACCCGGGCGCCGCCTCCGGCTCCCGCCGCTGGCCCGCCCCGCGCTGGCGGGAGGTCGCCCGGGCGCTCGTCGCCGACGGCCACCGGGTCGTCGTCACCGGCTCCCCGGCCGAGTCCGGGCTCGCCGCCGCCGTGGTGGACGGCGTGGACGGCGCCGAGGACCGCTGCGGCACCCTGGACCTGGCCGGGCTGGCCGCGGCCGTCGGGGAGAGCGCCGCGGTGCTGAGCACGGACACCGGCGTGGCCCACGTGGCCACCGCCCTGGCCGTGCCCTCCGTCGTGCTGTTCGGCCCGACCCCGCCCGCGTGGTGGGGCCCGGCCGTGGACCCCGGGCTGCACACGGTCCTGTGGCACGGCGACCCGTCCGCGCCCGCCTGGGGCGACCCGCACGCGGCGGAGCTCGACGAGCGCCTCGCCGCCGTCACCCCGGACGAGGTCCTGGCCGCGGCCCGCTCCCAGCTCGCCGCCGCCCGCACCTGAGACCGGCCGGCGCCGCGGCCTGCGCCGGCCCCACCACCCCTTGTCGATCCAGAGGAGCACCGTGAACCCCACGCCCGACGTGACCACCCGCCCGATCCGCCGCGCCGTCGTGACCGGCGGCGCCGGCTTCCTCGGCAGCCACCTGTGCACCGAGCTGCGCCGCCGGGAGGTCGAGGTGGTCTGCCTGGACAACTTCCTGACCGGCTCCGCGGCCAACATCGAGCACCTGGTGGGCGACCCGGGGTTCCGGCTCGTCCAGTGCGACGTCACCGACTACGTGCACGTGCCCGGCGACGTGGACCTGGTCCTGCACTTCGCCTCCCCGGCCTCCCCGATCGACTACCTCAAGCTGCCCATCCACACGCTCAAGGTCGGCTCCATCGGCACCCACCACGCCCTGGGCCTGGCCAAGGACAAGGGCGCGCGGTTCGTGCTCGCCTCCACCTCCGAGGTCTACGGCGACCCGCAGGTCCACCCCCAGCCCGAGAGCTACTGGGGCCACGTCAACCCGGTCGGCCCCCGCGGGGTGTACGACGAGGCCAAGCGCTTCGCCGAGGCCCTCACGGTCGCCTACCGCGCCGAGCACGGCGTGGACACCGGGATCGTGCGGATCTTCAACACCTTCGGCCCGCGGATGCGGCCCTTCGACGGCCGGGCCATCCCCACCTTCATCCGGCAGGCCCTCGCGGGGGAGCCGCTCACCGTCGCCGGCGACGGCGAGCAGACCCGCTCCGTCTGCTACGTCTCCGACCTGGTGCGGGGCATCCTCGCCCTGGCCGGGAGCGGGCACAGCGGACCGATGAACATCGGCAACCCGCACGAGCTGTCCGTGCTGCAGATCGCCCGCGACGTCATCGCCGCCACCGGGTCCTCCTCGGCCGTGGAGTTCGTCGACCGCCCGGTCGACGACCCCAAGGTGCGCCGCCCCGACACCGCGCTGGCCACGGAGGTCCTCGGCTGGGCCCCGGAGGTGCCCTGGAGCGAGGGCCTCGAGCGCACGGTCGAGTGGTTCCGGCAGAGCGCCGCCGCCCGCCCGGTCTCCGCCGCCCCGGGTCTCGGCTGAGGCGCGCCCGGCGGAAGTGCCGGGCCCGGGCCGGGCGCCGCGCTCAGCTGACGTAGCGGCGGGCGGCGCTGCTGCGCTGGGAGTCCTCCAGGGCCAGGAAGCGCCGCTCCACCCGCTCCGGGAGCGGGCGCCGCTCGCGCAGCACCCACGGCGCCCCGCGCAGCGCGTCGAGCAGGGCCAGGGCCGTCACCCGGTCCCGCGGCGCGCCGCCGACCACGTCGCGGGTGCGGCGCAGCGCGGCCCGCAGCGGCCGGCGCAGCCAGATGAACCACAGCGTGTTGCGCAGCCCGTGCCGGCGGCGCAGGTGCGGGTCCCGGACCGTCGAGGCCTGGTGGTGGACCACCACGTCGGGCAGGTGCACGAGCTCCCAGCCGGCGGTCGCGAGGTCCGCGGCCAGCAGCTCCTCCTCCCCGCCGAGCCACAGCCGCTCGCTGAAGCCGCCGACCTCCTGGAAGGCCGTGCGGCGCACCACGGAGGCACCTGCGAGGAAGCTGCCCAGCGCCGGGCCCGGCAGCCAGTCGGGGCCCTGCACGGGGGAGTGCAGCAGCTCCGCGTTGATCGCGTCCTCCCGGGCGCCGGGCTCCACCAGGATCCGGCCGGTGACCACGCCCAGCCGCGGATGGGCCGCCAGCGCGTCGGCGGCCCGGCGCAGGGACCCCGGCTCCCACCAGGTGTCGTCGTCGCAGAAGGCCACGAACGGGGTCCGCACCCGCTCCATGGCCACGTTGCGGCCCACCGCGCCGAGGTTCACCGGGCTCGCCACCAGCTCCGCCCAGGGGTGCTGCTGGCGGATCGCGTCGGCGGTCCCGTCCTGCGAGCCGTTGTCGACCACCACCACGTGCGGGCGCTCGGGCAGCTCGCGCAGCCGCGCCAGCGCCAGCAGCGCCTCGTCCCGGCGGTTGTAGGTGATCATCACCACCGCCACGCGCTCGTCGGGGCCGGGCCGGTCGCGGGGGTGGGGGGCGGTCTCGGGTCACGGGCTGTCCTCCGGGGCGGTGGAATCGGTGGCGGTCGGGTCGGTGCGGTGCGGGTCGGTGGTGGCCGGGGCGTGCAGCAGCGCCAGCGCGGCCTCGGTGGCGGGGGAGATGCGGCGGCGGGTCCGCAGGGCGGCCGGGACCCGGGGCAGGGCCCCCAGCACGCCGCGGCGCCCCGGCGCCCGGCGCGCAGGGCGTCCCGCAGCTCCCGGCCCACGGCGCGCCAGGGCCGGCGCATCAGCGCGGTGAGCACGCGGCTGCGCACGAGCTCGGTCCGGCGGCGGTCGCTGGTCTCCCGGTGCGGGGAGGGGTGGTGGTGGGCCCGGATCTCCGGGACGTAGGCCAGCCGCCAGCCGGCGTCGAAGAGGTCCAGGGCCACGCGCTCCTCCTCGCCGGGGAAGCGCACGACGTCGTCGAAGCCGCCGACCTCCAGGAACGCCGAGCGGCGCACGATCGCCCCGCACCCCACGAAGCCGAGCAGCGCGGGGCCCGGGCACCCCGGGGGGATGCCCAGCGGGGACGCCGCCAGCACGGCGTTGAGGGGGTCGGGACGCTCCTCGGGTCCCACGGCGATCGACCCGGCGAGCAGGCCGAGCCGGGGATGGGCGTCGAACACGGCGGACGCGCGGGCGAGCGCGCCGGGGGCCCACCAGGAGTCGTCGTCGGCGAAGGCCACGTAGGGGGTGCGGGCCAGGCGCACGCCCACGGTGCGGGCCACCGCGCCGACGTTGCGCGGCAGGGGCACGACCTGCACGTGCGGGTGCGCCGCGCGCACCGCCTCGACGGAGCCGTCCGTGGAGGCGTTGTCGACGACGATCACGGGCCCCTCGTGCCGTCCCAGGTGCTCGACGAGCTCCTCCCGCCGGTTGCGGGTGGCCACGACCACGGTGACGCGGTGCTGGGGGTCCGGGGCGTCCATCGGTTCCTCTCCGCTCGGGCCCGCCGCGCCCGGCGTCCGGGGCGGCGGCGCGTCCGCGTCGGGCGGGCGCGCCATCCCATCGTAGGGGTACGTCCTGCCGGGTCCCCCGGTGCGGCGCGTGACAGAATCGGAAGCACGTCCGGCATCCCGGTTACCACTGCGAAATACGGCGCGTCCATACTGCGGGTACAGACCGCCACGATCCCGAAAGGCGTGTGATCGCCCGACATGCCCGACCTGTTCGACCACTACGCCGCCGACATGTCCGGCGCGGCGGCCTACGACGAGATGTTCACCGGGGACCAGCGGTCCCGGCCCGGCTACGAGCAGGTCGGCGGCGTGCTGGGCGAGCTGTCGCTCAGCGACGTCAACACGCGCGCCGACTCGATGGCCCGGTCCTTCCTCGACCGCGGCGTGACCTTCGACTTCGCCGGGGAGGAGCGGCCCTTCCCCCTGGACATCGTCCCGCGCGTGCTCACCGCCGAGGAGTGGGACGTCATCGAGCGGGGCGTGAAGCAGCGGGTCCGGGCGCTGGAGTGCTTCCTCGACGACGTCTACGGGGAGCAGCGGGTGGTCGCCGACGGCATCGTGCCGCGGGCGCTGATCACCTCCTCCGCGCACTTCCACCGCGCGGTGTGGGGCTTCCGGCCGCCGGGCGGGGTGCGGATCCACGTGGCGGGCATCGACGTGGTGCGCGACCAGCAGGGGGTGTTCCGGGTGCTCGAGGACAACGTGCGCGTGCCTCCGGGGTCTCCTACGTGATCGAGAACCGGCGCGCCATGGCCAAGGGCCTGCCCGAGGCGTTCATGTCCCAGCCCATCCGTGCGGTGGAGGCCTATCCCCGGCACCTCTACCGGGCGCTGCGCGCCACCGCCCCCGAGGCGGCCGAGGACCCGGTGGTCGTGGTGCTCACCCCGGGCGTGTTCAACTCCGCCTACTTCGAGCACACCCTGCTGGCCGGGCTGATGGGCGTGGAGCTCGTGGAGGGCCGCGACCTCGTGGTGCGCGGGGACAAGGTCTACATGCGCACGACCGACGGCGAGCAGCGCGTGGACGTGATCTACAAGCGCATCGACGACGACTTCGTGGACCCCCTGCACTTCCGCTCCGACTCCGCGCTGGGCTGCTCCGGGCTGGTCAACGCGGCCCGGGCCGGCAACGTGACCATCGCCAACGCCATCGGCAACGGCGTGGCCGACGACAAGCTGACCTACTCCTACGTGCCCGAGCTGATCCGCTACTACCTCGACGAGGAGCCGGTGCTGCCCAACGTGGACACCTACCGGCTGGAGGAGGACGAGGCCCGCGCCTACGTCCTGGACCACCTGGACGAGCTCGTGGTCAAGCCCGTGGACGGCTCCGGCGGCAAGGGCCTGGTGATCGGCCCCCAGGCCACCGCGGCCGAGCTCGAGGAGCTGCGGGCCAAGGTGCTCGCCGACCCGCGCGGCTGGATCGCCCAGCCCGTGCTCCAGCTGTCCACCGTGCCGACGTTCGCGGACGGGGAGTTCAGCCCCCGCCACGTGGACCTGCGTCCCTTCGCGGTGAACAGCGGCGAGGACGTGTACGTGCTGCCCGGCGGGCTGACCCGCGTGGCGATGCAGAAGGGGTCGCTGATCGTGAACTCCTCCCAGGGCGGCGGCTCGAAGGACACCTGGGTGCTGGGCCAGCCCCAGACCCAGGACCTCGACCCGGGCCAGGCGCCGCCGCCGGACGTGGACTCCTCGGTGCACACCTGGCCGGTGTCCGCGTCCTGGCAGGACGAGGCGGACAGCGACCAGCAGCAGCAGCAGCAGCAGGGGCGGGCCGCCGCCCCCACGACCCGCCCCGGGAAGGAGTCCTCATGCTGAGCCGGATCGCCGAGTCCCTGTTCTGGATCGGGCGCTACGTCGAGCGCGCCGACGGCGTCGCCCGGATCCTGGACGTCCACCTCGAGCGCATCACCCAGCTGCCCGTGGGCGAGCAGGAGGCCGAGGTGCGGCGCATCATGGCGGTCATGGGCGTGGAACCCGCCGACGGGGACTACAGCGTCCGGTCGATGATCCACGAGCTCGCCTGGAACAGGGACTGCCTGACCTCGATCTCGGGCTCCCTGCACGCGGCCCGGGAGAACGCCCGCCGTGCCCGGGAGACCGTCTCCTCGGCCATGTGGGAGTCGCTGAACTCCACCTACTACGGCCTGGGCCAGCACCGCCGGGACGTGGTCGGGACCTTCCGCGTCTGCCACTGGACCGTGGAGCGGATGGCGACCGTGCGCGGGCAGGTGCAGATGACCATGTCCCACGACGAGTCGTGGATGTTCCTGTCCCTCGGCGCCGCGATCGAGCGGGCGGACATGACCTCGCGACTGCTGTGGACCCGCTCCACGTCCACCTCGGGCATGTCCTGGGTGTCGATCCTGCACTGCGCCGGGGCCTACGAGGCGTTCCTGCGCACCCGCTACGGGACGTTCAGCGACGAGTCGGCCACGCAGTTCCTGCTGCTGGACCGGCTCTTCCCGCGCTCCATCCTGCACGCCCTCACCACGGCCGAGGAGATCCTCGTGAACCTGGAGCCGGGCATCCAGCGGGTCGGGTTCAAGGACGACGCCCGGCGGATCATCGGCGAGGCGCGCACGGCCCTGGAGTTCCACCACGCGGAGGACCTCATCGCGGTGCTGCCCGAGCACCTGAACAACGTCCAGGCCGCGTGCGCGAGGGCGTCGGAGTCCGTGGGCGCCAAGTACTTCTCGCACGCCCTCGAGGCGTCCTGGTTCGGAGGCATGCTGTGACCCGGCTCAAGATCGACCACGTCACCCGTTACGACTACAACGACAGCGTCTCGAAGTCCTACAACGAGGCCCGGATGACGCCCATCACCGACGACGAGCAGATCGTCCTGGAGGCGGAGCTGACACTGAGCCCGGGCATCGCCACGGTCAGCAACTACCGGGACTACTGGGGCACCCGGGTGGCCGCCTTCGACATCCAGGGCCGGCACCGCCACCTGGAGATCCGCTCCTCCGCCACCGTCGAGGTCAACCGCCGCCCCGGGGACGAGGCCGCCGACGGCCTCAGCTGGGAGGAGCTGGCCGTGCCCGAGGTGCTGGACGCGGTGTCCGACCACGTCCCGCAGACCCCGCTGACGCGGATCGGGCCCGAGCTGGAGCGGGTCGCCGAGGAGATCCGCAAGGAGTCCGCGGATCCGGCCGCCGCGGCAGCGGCGATCTTCGCCGGGATCGCCACGCACATGCAGTACGTCCCGGGCGTCACCGGGGTGCACACCGACGCGGAGGCCGCCTGGCGGGAGGCGAAGGGCGTCTGCCAGGACCTCGCGCACGTGGCCATCGGGATGATGCGGCACATCGGGATCCCCGCCCGCTACGTCTCCGGCTATCTGCACCCGGACTACGAGGCCGGCATCGGACGCACCGTGCCCGGGGAGTCCCACGCCTGGGTCGAGTGGTGGAACGACCGGTGGTGCGCCTACGACCCGACCAACCACACCCGGCTGACCGACTTCCACGTCACGGTCGCCCGCGGCCGCGACTACACCGACGTCACCCCGCTCAAGGGCATGGTCACCGGCGGGGGCGGGACCTCCGGGCTCGACGTCACGGTCGAGGTCACCCAGACCGCCTGAGCACGACGCAGCCGCCCGTCCCCGGGAGGGCGGGCGGCTGCGTCGTCGTCGGTGCTACCGCTCGAAGCGGAAGTTCTTCGGCGCCACCGTCAGCCCGGACGCCGTGACCGTCAGACCCCGCGAGCGGTCGAGCTCGCGGTCCACGCCCACCTGCACGCCGGGGGGCACGACGACGTTCTTGTCCAGGATGCACCGATCGACCACCGCGCCCTCGCCCACCTGGACGTTGGGCAGCAGGACCGACTGGCTGACCGTGGCGTCGTTGTTGACCAGCACCTTGGGGGAGAGCACCGACTCGGAGACCCGGCCGCCGGTGACGAGCACCCCGGCGGAGAGGATCGAGTCGGTGGTCATGCCGCCCTCCCCGTGCGGGCCGCGCACGAGCTTGGCCGGCGGGGCCTGGAGCTCGTGCGTGTAGATCGGCCACGCGTAGTTGTAGAGGTTGAAGACCGGCAGCGGACGGATCAG
The DNA here is from genome assembly GCF_001942375.1 of Kocuria sp. CNJ-770. Lineage (NCBI taxonomy): Bacteria > Bacillati > Actinomycetota > Actinomycetes > Micrococcales > Micrococcaceae > Kocuria > Kocuria sp. CNJ-770. The sequence goes on along the minus strand of NZ_MKJW01000105.1, from coordinate 17,172 downwards.
GTCCATGTGCGAGTCGTAGTAGGAGTCCAGGGTGCCGACGTCGCGCCAGTACTGGCGGTCCCGGTCCGTGGAGCCGGGCACGTCGTTGTGCGTGAAGTCGTAGACGGCGGCCTCACCGCGGTCCGCGAACCACGGCATGATGTCCCCGCCCATGTCGTGCGCGGTGTCCTCCTTGCCCTCGTCCGCACGCAGCGCCTCGACGAGGGCATCGGTGTCGAAGACGTAGTTGCCCATCGAGGCCAAAAAGGCGTTGGGGTCGTCCGGCAGGGGCGCGGTGCTCTCCGGCTTCTCCACGAACCGGGTGATCTTCGTGACGTCCTGCGGGTCGGTCTCGATCACCCCGAAGGACGTGACCATCTCCATGGGCTGGCGCACGCCGGCCACCGTGGCCCGGGCGCCCGACTCCACGTGGAAGTCGACCATCGAGGAGAAGTCCATCCGGTAGACGTGGTCCGCGCCGACGACCACCACGATGTCCGGGCGGGCGTCGTCGACGAGGTTCAGCGACTGGAAGATCGCGTTGGCCGACCCCAGGAACCAGTCCTTGCCGCGGCGCTGCTGCGCGGGCACGGTGGCCACGTAGTTGCCCAGCTGGGTGGACAGCCGCCAGGTCTGGGAGACGTGCTGGTCCAGGGAGTGGGACTTGTACTGGGTCAGCACCACGACCTGCAGGTAGCCCGAGTTCACGATGTTGGACAGGGCGAAGTCGATGAGCCGGTAGCTGCCCCCGAAGGGCACCGCGGGCTTGGCGCGGTCCTCGGTCAGCGGCATGAGGCGTTTGCCCTCGCCTCCGGCCAGGACGATGGCGAGTACCTTCTTACGGTGGGGCATTGAGGACCTCTCTGACTTCGACGGCAACGGGCGCAACCTCTCCGCCTCGCGGTGCGGAACCACTCGACAGGCGCCTTCATTGTGTCTTAACACGCGGAATGCCGTGCGATCCCGGACACAGCCGTGCCGATGTGTCATCAGAACTGGGGATGTCGGCGTCCCACGGTGGCGTACCCGTGGCAACGCCGCGATCCTGCAGTACGCTCGGGACCGTGCGAGTCGATATCTTGTCCAAGGAGTTCCCGCCCGAGATCTACGGCGGCGCCGGAGTCCACGTGTCCGAGCTCTCGCGGGTCCTGGCCCCGCTGGTCGACCTGAGGGTGCGGTGCTTCGGTGCCCCGCGCGAGCCGCGGGTCAACGGCGTGGAGGTGCAGGCCTATCCGGTGCCCGCTGACCTCAGCGGCGCCAACGCCGCGATCCAGACCCTCGGCGTCGACCTCGCCATGATCGACGACATCGCCGGCGCGGACCTGGTCCACTCGCACACCTGGTACGCCAACATGGGCGGGCACCTGGCGTCGCTGATGTACGGGATCCCGCACGTGCTCTCCGCGCACTCGCTCGAGCCCCTCCGCCCGTGGAAGGCCGAGCAGCTCGGGGGCGGCTACGCGGTGTCCTCCTTCGTGGAGAAGACCGCCTACGAGGCCGCCGCCGCGATCATCGCCGTCTCCGACGGGATGCGCGACGACATCCTGCGCTCCTACCCCGATGTCGACCCCGAGCGCGTGCGGACCGTGCACAACGGCATCGACGTCAGCCAGTGGGTCCCGGACGAGGGCACGGACGTCCTCGAGTCCTACGGCATCGATCCCGCCAGGCCGTCGGTGGCGTTCGTGGGCCGGGTGACCCGGCAGAAGGGCGTGCCCTTCCTGCTGCGCGCCGCCGCCCAGCTGCCCGACGACGTCCAGCTCGTGCTGTGCGCCGGCGCGGCCGACACCCCGGAGCTCGGGGCCGAGGTCAACGCGCTGATCGACGAGCTCAAGGCCACCCGCTCCGGCGTGGTGCTCATCGAGAAGATGCTGCCCCGCCGGGAGATCGTGCAGATCCTCTCCGGGGCCACGGCCTTCGCCTGCCCCTCGGTCTACGAGCCGCTGGGCATCGTCAACCTCGAGGCCATGGCCTGCGGCACCGCCGTGGTCGCCTCGGCCACGGGCGGCATCCCCGAGGTCGTCGTCGAGGGCGAGACCGGCCGGCTGGTCCCGCTCGAGCAGGTCCAGGACGGCACCGGCACGCCCCTGGACCCGGAGAAGTTCGTGGCCGACTTCGCCGCCGCGCTCACCGACGTGGTCACCGACCCGGCGCGGGCCCGCGAGATGGGCGCGGCCGGACGCCGCCGCGCCGAGCAGCACTTCTCCTGGGAGTCGATCGCCGAGCGGACCGTGGAGGTCTACCGCTCGGTGCTGTGAGCCGCTCGGGCGGCCTCGGCGCCGCCGGCCCCGATGTGAACTGCGGGCCGGCCTGTGGTAGATTATTTCCTGTTGCGTTCAGGAAAGGACGGCCGGAAACGGTACGACGTTCCTCCTGGATCCACTCGCGCGGGTGGCGGAATAGGCAGACGCGCTAGCTTGAGGTGCTAGTCCTCGTATTAGAGGGTGGGGGTTCAAGTCCCCCCTCGCGCACAGGAATCGGGCGGTTCAGGCCCGGGACGGAAGCCCCGTCGTCGACAGGAACGAAGGTCCTGCCGACGACGGGGCTTTTGTCGTGTCCGTGGCCCGCACCGGGCAGCGTGCGCACGAGGACGGACCACTGACCCGGGCGATGCCGCGACGCGGCGCTTCTCAGGGGGCCGCCCGTGTCTCCACGGCCACGATCTCCCCGTCCGCCGGGTCAGGTCCCGGATCGGCGCGACCGGTGAGCCCGGTGATCGCCTCGGAGGTGGCGTTCACCGTGGCCCGGGCCGTGTGCGAGGTGGTGGAAGGGGAGATGATCGCCACGCCGGCCACCAGGACGCAGGCGCCCACGGCGACGAAGCCGCGGCGTCGGCGGCCGGCGATGATCAGCAGCCCGGCGACGGCCAGGATGGATCCGGTGGCGGCCAGCAGGACGGGGAGGGCAGGCTCGAAGACCGGCAGGATCATCGGGTGCCGCCTGCGGGGTGGAGGCGCGAGCAGGGGGAAGCGGGCATGGGGTACCTCCGGGGAAGGAGAGGCCGATGGGGGAAGGAATGGTGAGCGCGGGACCGTGGTGCTCACCGGACACCATTATCGGTGGCTGGGAGCCGGAAACCGGCGCGGCGCGCCCCGGTCCGGACCACGCCGCGACGGACGACGTGGCGGGCTCTGCTGCCGCAGCTCGCACGCCGGCTGCCGGGGCAGCGCGTGGATCACCGGCCCGGCCACCCGGGAGACTCCGGGCAGGCGCATGTCGGTGAGCTCCATGATCCACGCCGCCACCAGCGGGTCGCGCAGCACACCCTGGGAGGTGGACACCCCGTCGCCGGCCAACCCGTAGAGGATCGGCAGCCCCTTCTCGAACCCCTCGCTGGCCGGAGTGATCTGCGCCAGGGCCCGCACCGGTGGACGAGCCCTGGTTCGCCCACCGGTGCACGGTGTTCACCGGCGCCGCGGCCTCCTCCGCGGGCAGCACGACATGGGGTTGCCGGGCGACCTCGGCGGGTCCTCGTGGGCGCCGCGTGCGCGGCGGCGCCGCGTTCGACGGGCGCGACGGGCCACCGGCTCCGGCCGGGGAGCCGTCGTGAAGGGAGCCGGTCAGTGCGCGCCGCGTGCGCGGAGGCCGCGGCTGCGCACCCAGGAGCCGACGACCACGCCCGCCAGCGCCCACAGTGCGCCGGCACCCACCCCGGCGAGCACGATCCAGAAGGGCACACGGAGCTCCTCGGCAAGAGGAGCCTGGTGGCGGGCCGGAGCGGTCACGTTCTTCCTCATGTGCGTCATGCGGGCATGATGGCACGCACCGCGCGGGTGTTCCAGACGCGACCGGTCTGTGACCGGGGCTGCCGTGGTTGCGACCCGGCCCGGGTGCGCGGTGCCCCGGACCCGGAGCCGACGGGACGGCCCCGGCGACGTCGACCGCAGCCGCGGCCGGCGTTCCCCGGTCCTCGTGAGCGGCGGCCGGGTGAACGGTGAAACCGCGCCGTCCCGGTTCCTGTGGGGCCGCGGAGCGGCGGGGCTTCGTGCGGGTGGAGCCGTGCTCAGCCCTCGCAGGCCACTCCGTCGCCGTCGCGGTCCAGCTTGGGCGCGTAGCCCGGGGAGCCGACATGGAGCGGGGCCGCACCGGCGGCCCTGGCCTCCGTGCAGTTCGCGAACCCGACGGCCGGTGCTGCCGGGACCGGTTCGGGCTCCGGGGCCGGAGCGACCGGGGCCGGAGCCGCCGGGGCCGGCTCCGGGGCGACCGGCGCGGGTGCCGCCGGGGCGGGCTCCGGCTCCGGGGCCTCCTGCGCCGGCTCGGGGGCGTCCACGACCGGCTCCGGAACCGTGGCGGCGAGGTCGGCGAGGACCGCGCCGGTGGGGAGCTCCTGGCCGGCGCAGCCGGCGAGCACCTCGGTCATCGCGGTCTTCTCCGGGGCGGTGACCCACAGCTCGTACTTGGCCTTCACCGCGATCTGGACGGCGACGAACTCGCACCGGAAGTCCACGTTCGGCGGCAGCCACGCATCGGCGGCCTTGTCGGACTTCGCCTGGTTGGTCGGCCCGTCCACCGCCAGCAGGTTCAGCGGGTCGTTGGCCAGCTCCACCCGCTCGTCCGCCGTCAGGTTCCGAGCCCCCGTGATCCAGGCGTTGCCGAGTGAGACCACGTGGTCGATCTGCACGTCGGAGGAGGTGGCCGGGCCGCGCACGAAGTCGATGGTGGTGGCGGTGTAGGGGTCAGGGTCCAGGACCCCGGAGTCGACGGTGCACCCGTCGGCGGAGACGACGTCGTCGAGGTCGCGGTTGAGGATCTCCTGACGGGTGTCCTCGCAGTCGCCGTCCGCGTCGATCCACCCGCCGAACAGTCCCTCGCGGTCGTAGTCGGACATGGTGCCGCGGGCCGCGACCGTCAGTCCGTTCAGCGCGGTCAGCGCCTCGGAGGAGGCAGCCGCCGATGCGGTGGCCGCCGTCGGCTCGGTCGGAGCGGAGGCGGTCTCGGCGGGAGTGCTGGGGGTCGTGGGCGTGGTGGTCGTGCTCCCGGTGGCGGCGGAGTCTGCGCCGGCGTCGGCCACGGAACTGGAGCACCCGGTGAGCAGGGCCAGGGCCATGGCCGCCGAGGTCCAGGCCGCGGCGGTGCGGGCGCGTGAGCGGAAGGGGAGGGTGTAGGTCATGTCGCTCCAGGGGGGAGGGCGTCGGGTGCCACGGGGATCGGGCGTGGCCGGCGCGGGGGATCGAGACGTTCTCATCTTCCTACCGGTCGGTCACCAATGCGAACGCGCGCCCGATGTGACGCCCCCGCCCCGTGCCTGCCACGTGCGCCGGGACGACGGGAGCCGGCCGGCTCCAGCGGCCGTCCGGCCCACCCGGGACAGCGGCACCCGTCCCGGCCGCGCACCGGAGATCAGCACCGTTCGATCCTGTGGTCCCTTGCGGCCGGATGCACACAGGGAGCGAGGGGACACCCGCTGCGCGGAAGTCGGGGAGCCGGTGGCCCGCGCGGGACGCACGATGCCGCTGACTGGCCGGCAGGAGCCCCGGGCCGCCGCCGGCGCCCGTCCTGGCAGTAGCATCGTGGAAGGTTGCCCACGAGATCCTGGAGACGAGGTGTGGTGATGGACAGGTCCCACCCGGAGTGCTGGTTGACGGACATGGACGGGGTGCTGGTCCACGAGGACCAGGCCCTTCCCGGCGCTGCGGACTTCCTGCAGAGACTCGTCGACCGGGAGCGCCGCTTCCTGGTGCTCACCAACAACTCCATCTACACCCCCCGCGACCTCGCGGCCCGGCTGGCGAAGAGCGGCCTGACCGTTCCCGAGGAGTCGATCTGGACCTCGGCGCTGGCCACCGCGGGGTTCCTCGCCGACCAGGTCCCGGGTGGGTCGGCGTACGTGGTCGGTGAGGCGGGCCTGACCACCGCGCTGTACGAGGTGGGCTACACCCTCACCGATGTCAGCCCCGACTACGTGGTCCTGGGGGAGACCCGGACGTACTCGTTCGAGGCCATCACCAAGGCGATCCGGCTGATCGAGTCGGGCTCACGCTTCATCGCGACCAACCCGGACTCCACGGGTCCCTCGGCGGAGGGGCCGCTGCCGGCGACCGGGGCGGTCGCGGCCCTGATCACCCGGGCCACCGGGGCCGTTCCGTACTTCGTGGGCAAGCCCAATCCGATGATGTTCCGCAGCGCGATGAACCGGATCGAGGCCCACTCCGAGACCACGGTGATGATCGGTGACCGGATGGACACCGACGTCGTCGCGGGCATCGAAGCCGGACTCGAGACCATCCTGGTGCTCAGCGGCTCCACCCGGGCGGCGGACGTCACTAGGTACCCGTACCGCCCGGGGCGGGTGCTGGACTCGATCGCCGACGTCATCGATCTCGTCTGACACGGCGCCGCGGCGCGGTCGAGCGTGCCGCGCCGACCCACCCGGACGGCCAGCCCGCAGAGCGAGCCCGCCTGCAGCGGATCCAGGCGTCGGCTGCGCGGGGTGCCGGTCATGGGTCCATCATCCGCCGCCGGCGCCGGGAGGTCACCACGCACCCGGGCCCGGAGCAGGTCCAGGGCGACCCCCGACGAGGACGCCGAGGTCGATGAAGTGCCCGTTCCGGGTGAACAGCGCCAGCACCGCTCCGGCGGCCGCGCCGAACGCCGCGCCGCGCACGATGTGCCGCCCGGCGGGCACCCCGGGAAAGTCCATGGCGGGTCAGACTCCCCGGGGAGTCCCCGGCACCGGCGGCGGTGGCAGCCGGCTCAGGCGGACCAGGGTGAGGACCGCCGGGATCGCCAGGCCCCCGAGCAGCAGGAACCCGAACAGTCCGAGGAACCACGCCATGAGCAGCAGCGGGGCCGCGGCGAGCAGCGACAGGACGGCGAGCACGGTCGCCGCGGTGCGGCGCCGGGTCGAGACCGGTGCCCGGCGCAGCACCGGGGCCTCGACGACGAGCTGGGCGATGATCAGCACCGGCAGGACCAGCAGCGGCAGGGCGAGGACGAGCGCCTCGAGAGCGGCGATGCTGTCGTCGGGCACGGCGACTCCGTTCCGGGTGGGGCTCAGTCGCCGTCGGCGCCCGGCTCGCGGTCCTCCCCGCGGGGACGGGGCGGGACGTCACGCTGTTGACGACGGGTGCGCAGGAGGATCGTGACGACCAGGCCGATCAGGCCCAGGCTCACCAGGACGAACAGCACGATGCCGGCCGGTGAGCCGGGCTCGACGAGGTCGGTGGCGGCGGGAACGACGATGCTCATCCTCCGAATCTACTGCGGCGCCGCCGCAGAGGCACCACGATCAGCGGCCGCCGGGGACCGTGGCGTCGACCTCCAGCGGCCGGATGACGTGGTCGGGGCGGGGGACCACGGCGCGGCCGAGCACCAGGGCGTTCGTCAGCCCGTGGGTCAGCCGGTGCCGCAGCGGCACGAAGCCGGCCGCCCCGTAGAAGGCCAGCAGCTCGTCGAAGCCCTCCCGCGGATCGGCGGGCACCGGCCGCAGCACCACCCAGGTGCTGCCGGCCGCACGTGCGGCGTCCAGGAACTGCTCGAGCAGCGCCGTCCCGACGCCGTGGCCGCGGTGCGAACGGGCCACGACGAGGGTGTCGAGGTAGCTGCACCGCCACTCCAGCGCCGGCTCCGGCTCCACGACGAAGCTCTGCCAGGTCGCCGAGGCGTGGTTGCCGTGGCACAGCCCGACGACGTCCCCGTGCGCGACCGCGACCGTGGTGGTGTCCCGCCACGCCGTGAACCGCGCGCGGGACAGCTCCCGGCCCCGGGCGACCCGCCGGTAGAGCTCGGCGGCGGCGGGGTAATCGTCGGCGGTGGCGGGGCGGACGTCGATGCCGGGGGAGGACATGGGGCGATCGTAGCGGCACCGGCAGCTGACCTGTAGGGGGCATCGAGTCCTGCGGGCGGCCCGGGAGCGCGGGTCAGGGTTCGAGCGGTCGTGGGCACCGGGACACCTGCGTGCTCCCCGTGGTGGGACGCCGAGTGTGCCCTCGTGGGGGTCTCGTCCCCCTCGCGGCAGGCCGACGAGCCGACGCGGACCGCAGCAGCCGCGGCCAGGTGTGCTCCGCGCCCGGACGCGGACCAGGGCCCCGAGACGTGCACTAGGCCGGGCTCCGGACCGATGGAGTGGTCCAGCGCGGCAGGTGGAGCCCGATGCGGGGTGCAGCACGTCCCGGCCGCACTTCCTGCCGCCCGGACGGGTCGACGATCGGGATCGTGGAGTCGTGACGGAGCGGCGTGGGTCAGGGCTGGCTGATCCAGGCCAGTGCCGCGGTGCGCTCGTCGAGACGGAACCGGCGCGTGGGGACGTGGAGCAGGTCGGTGGTCCACTCGGAGAGCTTCGCCTCCCAGTCGACGTCGGTGACCACCGCCAGGCGCTCGAGCCTCTTGAGGTAGCCGGCGGACTTCAGGTCCAGCCACAGCGCCCTCGGGGAGATGTCGGCGAGGTCGATGTCGCCCCGGACGGCGACCATCCGCACGCTGTCGTGCTCGCGGACGACCTCGTCGAGGACCGCACGCATGCGCTGCATGTCCTCGGCGGTGACCCCGCCGTCGGCGGTGATCGTGACGATGTTGGTGCCGGACTGCACCGTGGTCTCCAGCATGGCCGGCTCTCCTCCTGGGTCGCGGCGGAGCGGATCTGCGGCTTCCAGGCTAGGACCGGTGGTGCCGGCACTCAACAGGTCGCCGGGCCGTGACACCCCGGGGGTGTCAGGACCCCCTGGGGAGGATCGATCCCGGCGGGGTCAGCGGCGAGGATCGCCTGCCGCGCCCCGCCGCCCACCGGTGCGGGCGCGGACATTCCGGTCGATCGTGAGGCGCCGGCCGGCGGGCACGCGGACGTGCGGGCCGTGGCCCGGGGCCAGGACGTCGAAGTCCACCCCCGACAGCAGCGCGCGGGCCGCCGTCCCGGCGTCGTCGAGGTCGTGGTGGAAGGGCTCCGGCAACAGGTGCGGCACCCCGCTCGCCGTGGTCGTCCGGTGCCCGGTGACCACGGCGTCCCCGGCGGCCAGGATCCCGGTGTCCCCGACCAGGTAGGCGGTGTGCCCGGAGGTGTGGCCCGAGGTGGCCACCGGCCGCGGGGAACGGGGCAGGTCCAGCACCTCGGTGGCCTCGTTGAACGGGGTCAGGGCGGTGCCTTCGACGGTGACATCCTTCAGGCCGCCGGCACGCAGGGCGTGGAGGCACCACGTCGCCCAGCCGAGGGAGGTGACCGCCCGGGGCAGGGACTCCCTCGGGCCGATCTGCTCGCGGGCCGTACCGGTGAGGTTCGGGACCTCGGCGGCCGCGCAGTGCACCGGGACGCCGGCGGCGATGTAGCGGTCCAGGGTGCCGATGTGGTCCCCGTGGGCGTGGGTGACGACCACGGCCTCGGGCAGACCGGTGGCGCCGGCGGCGTCGATGGAGGCCTCCACGAGGTCCCGGTCGCCGGGGACGCTCCGGTGCGCGACGTGTGTGGCGGACACGGAGGACAGTCGGTGCTCTGAGTCTCCCGTCGCCGCTGCGACGGTCGGCCCTCCGCAGGACCGTCGGCTGAGCCGGTCCACGGGCCGCATCGCCTCCCGCGTCCGGGCCGGCAAGCCCAGGACGAGACCGAGGAGCTGCTCGTTGCGGCCGTCCGGACGACCGCCTGCATCGAGCCCGCGGCGATCGCTCTCCCCGTGCTGGTTCTGACCCGGGCTCAGACCGTACGCCGCAGGGCGAGCACCGTGGAGTCGTCGTCGAGACCGGCGGACCTGGCGTAGCCGGTGCACCGCTCGACCAGCTCGGCGGCCGTGGCCGCCGTGGCGTTGGCCGCCGCGGCGCTCGCGATCGCCTCGTCGATGTCGGCGAAGTAGTCGAGGAACCCGTCGGAGACCACCAACAGGGTCTCGCCGGCCTCCAGCACCGTGGTGTGGATCCGCCACTGCGTCCCGGGCACTGCGCCCAGTGGAGGCCCTGAGGTTTCCAGGCGCCTGTGGGCACCATCAGGCCCCAGCACGAGGGCCAGGCCGTGACCGGCGTCCACGTACTCGAGCACCCCGGTCGTGGAGGACAGGCGGGCGGTGAACACGGTGACGAAGGCTCCGGCCTCCTCCAGCAGCGGGTCCAGGGCCCCGGTGGCACGGGCGATCGCCTGGGCCGGCTCGTTGTACTGGAAGGTCCCGCGCAGCACCGCGCGCACCGAGGCGGAGAGCAGCGCCGCCGGGATGCCCTTGCCCATCACGTCGGCCAGCGTCAGCTGCAGCAGGTCCCCGTTGCGGAACCAGTCGTAGAAGTCCCCGCCGATCGACTGCGCGGCGGTGCACCGCCCGGCGATCTCCCACCCCGGCAGCGCCGGATCGGTCTTGGGCATGAGCATCTGCTGGATCTGCTCGGCGCGGTCGAGCTCTCCCTGGGCGGCGAGCTCGCGCTCCACCCACTCGGCCAGCTCGGCCAGCACGCGCTGCTCCCGGTCACTGAGCTGCCGGGGGTGATGGTCGACCAGGCACAGCGAGCCCACCGCCTCCCCACCGGGGGCGTGCAGCGGCTGACCGGCGTAGAAGCGCACCGGCGGATCGGTGGTCACGAACGGATTGCCGCGGAACAGCTCCTCGGTGGTCGCGTCCGGCACGATCAGCGGCGCGTCACGGGCGACGGTGTGATTGCACAGGGAATCGGTGCGCGGGGTGTGCACGAGTCCCGGCAACCCGGCTTCGGCCTTGGTGAACTGGCGGTCGGTGTCGATCAGGTTGACCGCGGCGGCCGCCACCTGGAAGACCTCCCGCGCGATGCGGACGACACGGTCGTAGCGCTCTTCCCGTGGTGTGTCCAAGATCTTGAGGTCGTGGAGGGCCGCGACCCGCGCCTGCTCCTGGTGATCGATGTGCGTCTGCATACGATCCACGCTACCGATCGATGTCGCGCGTGCCACGTCGCCACGTCGACGGTCTGCCTCGCGACCGGGTCCCAGCGACGTCTGTGCGCCGACGCTGGGCCGCACGGCCCAGGCGCTGCGCGGGCCGGTGTGCGACCTGCGCCGAGGGCCGCACACGTGGCCAGGACGACTCGCTGACGGACGGGCCCGCCTTGCGCTGCTCTCGTGCTGATGGGAGGGCGCCTGGCCACCATGTGGCACTTGCGGTAACGTGTCCGGCCCTGCAGTTCGGACACAGTCTGTGTGGGCCGGAGGTGATCCTCTCGCAATCCAAGGGATGCGAGACGTCTCATCCGAAAAATTTGCGCCCGCATGTTTCCGGGGACCTGAGTGTCTCGCATCCTTGTGCTTTATCCATGCCCCTAGACTTGGATACTCAACGTCAGTTGCGAGACAGATGAGGTGGACGTGGGGAAGTTAATCGGGTATGCCAGGGTGTCGACGCGTCAGCAGGACGCCGACCGTCAAGTGGCTGACCTCCTGCATGCCGGGGTGCGGCGCGATGACCTCTATGTCGACAGTGGAGTGTCTGGAGGTCGTGCGTCGCGTCCACAGTTCGACCGGGCGGTCGCTGCGCTCGAAGAGGGTGACACGTTAGTCATCACCACGTTGGACCGGTTGGGGCGGTCGACGCAGAACATGCTGACCTTCGCCGAAGCTCTACGAGGCGGGGGCGCCGGTCTGCGGGTGCTCAACCTCGGTGGGGGAGACGTGGACACCGCGACTCCGATGGGCTCAATGGTCTTCACCGTCATGGCGGCCCTGGCGCAGATGGAGCTGGAGATCAAGCGGGAGCGGATCACCGACTCGGTGGCCAAACGTCGGGCTGCCGGCAAGGACCTCGGCGGGCGGCGCCAGACCTTCACCGATTCCCAGATCCGCAACGCACTGCGGCTGATCGAGGGCGGTGAGCCGGCCACCCAAGTGGCCAAGGATCTCGGCATGTCCCGGGCCACCCTCTACCGGCGGATCCGGGAGCTGCCGCTGGCGACGACAACCTGAGGCCGCCGGTGCCTGTGGGCATCGTGATGCACATGCCGTACACCGGATTTTGTTGATCGACGCCCACTGAGAGATGGAGAAGGACCTGCTGAAGCTGTGCCTGGGGGCCACCGAGGTCTGATCGGGACGCGACACGGGGGTGCATCCACCACCGGCGCCCCGAAGCGGGCCATGGTGCTTGTGACCGTCCGCGCACTGCGGGGGACCGACGAGAGCAAGGAGTGCACCGTGGAGAACTACGAGTGGGAGCGCGGTGACCGCGTGCAGGTGAAGCTGACCGGACACGTCGTGGAGCTGCTCAGCGATCCCGGAACCACCGATGCCGCGAACCATCTGATCAGCACCGCCGCGGAGCCGAACGCGATGTTCGTCCGGGCCCTGGACGTCGAGACCCGGCAGATCCACATGTACCTGGTCGACGACCTGCACCACCTCAGCTGACGGCAGGCCGAAGGGCCCGTCACCGGATTGCCGGCGGCGGGCCCTTCACTGCCGTCGTGCTCGGATCGGCTTCAACCGTGGAAGGCCGGCCACAGACCGGCACCTAAGCGGACCTCAAGACGGGCGATTGTATAGCCGTCGGGTCAGGCGTGAGCGTCGAGGGCACGGGTAGAGCGCGGTGTGGTCGACTCTGGCGATCGCACCGACCTCGAGCAGCGTCCGGTGGTCCATGGCGCCCCGGAGGTTGAGGGCGAACAGCCGCACACGGGGACTGTCCCTGTTGCGTGGGCGTACCGGGACTGTCGCTCTACCGGTCACTGCCTGCGAGAGTGATGCTGCAATAGGGGTTCCTGTCCCGGGGCAGTGCGAAGAGCTTCGGGAGGCTCAGCGGTGGCCGCGCCCGCGGCCGCCAGAGCGCCGGCGGCTGGGCGAGGAGGGCTGGTGCTTGCGCCCGGTGTGGCTGGAGCGGCCAGCCGGCTCCGGGTCGAGCAGGTGCTCGGCGCCGGCCAGCAGCGTGGCAGCTGCCAGCAGCACCCCGCCGTCGTTGCCCAGCAAGAAATCCGAATCCAGCACGAGCATGGAGCGCTTGGCCTCCAGGTCGTTGGTGACCCCGACGGTGAACCCGGCGGCGGCCGCGGTCGCCGGGACGGTCTCGACGCGCTCCACCGCGGTGACCTCCACCTCGGGCAGCTCCTGTCCGGTGAGCCGGTACTCCTCCAGCACCTGGCGGCCCAGCGTCAGCAGCGTGGAGATCAGGGTGTTCGAGCTGACCCGTGCGTCCTGCGATACGGCGACCGCCAGGCGCGCGCGGGTACCGGCGGCGGTCATGCGGACCTGGGCGGCGACGGCGAAGGAGTCGACGACCGGAAGGTTCTCGACGGCAGGGCAGGGCGCGGCAGCGTTCAAGGGGGCTCCAAGGGAGAGTGGTGGGGACGAGGCCAGACTCTCACACGCCCCGAGGCGGCACCCAGGCAAGGGCGTGGCAGGGCGGGCACATGACGTGGATCAGCTGCCCGGAAGGTGCAGGCAGTCCCTATTCCCGCGCACGTTGCATTAGGGATTCCCACCAAGGGTCAGGGCGTGGTCGCGTCGCGCAGGTGGTGTGTGGCGTAGGTCTTCATTGCTGTCGCCAGCCAGCCGGGGAGGGCGGGGTCAATGTCAGCGATCCAGGCCCGTTGCTCCTCGTCGTTGAGGTAGAGATCGGCCAGGGCACGGTAGGCCGCAGCATGGGGTTCCCAGTACCGGGCGATGGCCCCGTGGTGCTTTTCGACGAGTTCTTGGGCGTCCTGGTCATCGGGTGGCACCTGGTGTTGCATGAGTTCGGCCATACGGTGGAGCAGGGCCCGGTTCTCGGCGGCTGCTTGTTCGTAGTCGGTCATTTCCCAGCCGTCGGTGGCGGTGTCGACGGCGGTGAAGGCGTCCTCGACGACTGGACCGTGGGCAGCTTCGAGCCGGTGCTTCAGGCGGGAACGGTCGTGGTGGAGGCCGCGGAAGAAGTCCGCAGGTTCCATGGTGTGGGCGCCGGTGAGGTCGGTGATCGTGGCCTCGATGGTTTCGATCACGGTGCCCAGACGGTGTTGTTCGGCGAGGATCTGTGCGCGCTGGGCGCGCAGGGCGGTGATCTCGTTGACCTGCCCGTCGATCACTTGCCCGATCTGCCCCAGCGGCACACCCACTTCGCGCAGCAACAGAATGCGCTGCAGACGCAGCAGTTGCTCCCGGCCGTACCAACGGTAGCCATTGGCCCCGATCTCAGCCGGTGCCAGGAGCCCGATGGCGTCGTAGTGGCGCAGGGTCCGGGCGCTGATCCCGGCCATGGTGGCGAGCTGGCTGATGGAGTAGCGCACGCTCCACCGTATCGCCTTGACCTTCTCGTAGCGTCAACTTCTACCGTGAAAGCCATGGCACTGACGATCAATAACGCGAGGATTTTCGACGGCACCACTATGAGCGCCCATGACACGGTGCGCGTGGTGGACGGGCGCATCGAAGCAGTAGGGGCCTCTGGGCTGGTGGCCGCCGGGGACATCGTGGTGGAGGCCGGTGGGGCCACGCTGCTGCCCGGGCTCATCGATGCGCACCTGCACCTGCTGCCCGGGACCGCCCACCAGGCGGTGACGTTCGGGGTGACCACCGGGATCGACCAGTTCAGCAAACCTGAGGTGATCACCCCGGTCCTGGCCCGCAACCACCGACCGGAGGTGGCGCAGATCAGGACCTCGAGCATCGGGGCGACCGCCCCAGGTGGGCATCCCACGATGGCCTACGCACCTTTTCCCTACGTCACCGGACCCTCAGACGCCGCGGCCTTCGTCGCCGACCGCAGGGGAGAGGGTGCGACCCATCTGAAGGTCTTCTACGACGACGGTTCGACCGCCCCGATGCGCATGCCCTCCTTGGATCTGCCCACGGTGGCCGCCCTGGTCCGGGCCGCCCACACGGGCGGGATGCTGGTGGTCGCCCACGTCACCAGTGCCGCGGCCGCCGTCGACGTCGTGGCCCAGGGCGTCGACGTCCTCGCCCACGTGCCGTTCGAGCCGTTGAACGAGGCCCAGCTGGAGGTCTTGGCCGCATCCCGGATACCGGTGATCGCCACGCTGGGCATCGCCGACGGCTTCCCGGGCCCGGACGGCACCATGCCGCTACTGGGCCAGTCGCGCCTGGCTTCGCGCCTGGGATCGGGATGGACCGGGATGCTCCAGCGCCAGGGGAAGCGGTGGATGCCCCCAGGGGCGCCCGACTTCGCCGCCGCCAGGCGCAACGTGGGGGCACTGCACGCCCGGGGGGTGCCGATCCTGGCCGGCACCGATGCCCCCAACCCGGGTCTGGTCCACGGGGCGAGCCTGCACCGGGAACTCCAGCATCTCGTGGCCGCCGGGCTGAGCCCGCTGGACGCACTGGCCGCGGCGACCTCCGGCCCGGCGGCCGCCTTCGGCCTTCAGGACCGCGGGGTGATCCGCCCGGGGGCACGGGCCGATCTCGTCCTCGTGGCCGGGCGCCCGGATGAAGGCATCACCGCCACCCAGGACATCACCGCCGTATGGAAACAGGGTGTGGCAGTGGATCTGGACGGGTATCGGGGCAGCCTTGAGGAGGAGACCGACCTGGCGGCACTGCAGGCCACCAACGAGAAGATCATCACCGCCATCCACCAGGTGTGGCCGCAGTTCACCTCCTGACCGCGACACTCGACCAGCCCCAGCGGACCGATCGAGAAACCGCCAATGAACCCTGTTGCAGTTGGGGTTCGTTGGTGGGCACTTGATTCCCGTGTGAGCGCGTTGCCCGTAGCATCGAGTGCGCTCCTTTTGGGTCACTGGGCGGCATACTCGACCCATGGATGAATCGATGCCGGTGGCCGAGTTCGCGGCACCCGGACCGTTGCGGGACCGGCTCGTCCAGCTGATCCGGTCCGGCACGAAGACAGGCACATCGTCGCTGCTGGGTGACTACGAAGCCAAGGGCCAGCCCCTGCCGCGCCTCGGCGAATGTCAGGCCCTCATGGACTCCACCGGGCGGGTGGTTGCCACCTTGGAGATCACCGAGGTGGCCACGATGCGATTGGCCGAGGTGCCCTGGGAGCACGTGCTGGCCGAGGGCGAGGGGCACCGCAGCGTGTCCCAGTGGCGGGAGGCTCACGAGGTGTTCTGGACGGCCACGCCGCCGGAGGCGTGTGCCGAGGCCCCAGTGCGGGACTTGGACGACGACACGCTTGTGGTGCTGGAGCGATTCCGGCTCCTGCAGGACTAGCGGAAGTACCCTCATCGGCGGCCTCAGAGCCGCATGATTCCTGGATCAGACCCGTTGCAGTTGGGGTTCTGAAGCGACACCAGAGGTTCTGCGCGCTGTGGTGCCGCGCACGCATGGTCGACTGGGGACATGTTCGATCCGCCTGACCCGATCGCCGGGGCGTGGCCTCGGCACACCGACCGATGCCTGCTGCGCCCCGTACAGGATGCCGACCTGGAGGCGATGCTCGTCTACCGGGGTGACCCGCACGTCACCGAGCACTTGGGCCATGCCCCGCTGTCGCGCGATGGGGTGCAGGAGCGCATTCAGTCTCGCTTGTCCGGGCAGGATCCGGTGCCGGGGTGGTTCGTGCGCGGGGTGGCGGTCCTCCTAGAGGGTCGGATGATCGGGGATGCCACGCTGCGTCTCCAGCCGGGTCCTGAGGAGCAGTCCTGGCAGTTGTGGGTCGGGTACGCACTGCGACCGGAGGTGTGGGGGCGCGGTCTGGCGACCGAGGTGGTCACCGAGCTCGTCGACATCGGCGAGGAGCTGGGCCTGCCGGTCTGGGCGGAGACGTTCGCGGAGAACGTCACTTCGCAGCGGGTCCTCGAGAAAGCAGGGCTGGAACTCGTGGAGGAGGTCCTAGCCGAGGGCAGGCTGTGCCGGGTCTTCCGAAAGCGTTGACGTTCTTGTCCTGTGGTGCGGCAGCCTGGTCACGATATGCCTCCGGCCTCGAACAGGCTGCCTCAACGGCCGTAGCACCGACCCATGCCGCGGTTTACCTAGCTGTAAGAGGGCGTGACGTTATTGACTCGGGCCGGGGTGCGTGAGGCCGGGGGCTGATCGCCGCAGGCGGTGTGGGGCCGATGGTAATTGAAGTGATTCACCCAGACCGCGATGGCGTCCCGGCGGGCCTGCTCGCTGGCGTAGGGGCGGACGTAGAGCACCTCGTCGGCCAGCAGCCGGTTGAACCGTTCGACCTTCCCGTTGTGCCGGGGCGTGTAGGGGCGGATGCGCTGGTGCCGGCCGGCGAGGGCCTCCACGGTGCGGGTGAAGTCGCGGGCCTTGTAGTTGGCGCCGTTGTCGGTGACCACCCGGTGCAGCCGGGTGATGCCGTGGGCGGCGAAGAACGCCCGGGCTCGGCAGAAGAATCCGATCGTCGTCACCGCCTTCTCATCGGCCAGAGC